>JANLFK010000007.1 GCA_024655945.1 candidate division KSB1 bacterium | reverse complement strand
TGGGGTGTACCTCTATCGGCTGGTAGCGGGGAGCCAGGTGGCGAGCCGCAAGCTGTTGTTAGTGCGATGAACAGACGTTGAAAGAGGCGAGTTTCGGCCACCTGCGGCGCAGCGTAGGTGGCCTTTTTTCTTGGCGGCCGACTGCCGGCGTGGAGCCCGGCCATCTCATCCCGCCGCGCGGGCGTGCACTCACCCCTCAGGCAGACATCACCGCATCTGGGGTCCCCCGTACAAACCACTTGCTTTTCTTGCCCTTTTTGCGTAAATATGACTCGTGCGCTTCGGGGAGTCTTGCTCGTCCCAGCTCACGGACGGTGTAGCCTCCGCGCAGGGCATGCCGTCCCGGGAGGGAGGCACGCTTCGCGCGAACCACCACGCGGGGTAGGGAGGAAGGTGTAGACTTGCACGGCAAAGCGGCCGGCGCAGCGCCTGCACACCGCACGAAGGCACGCCCGGCTGGGGCACCACGCCGTCCAGCAAGACTTCGCGCGGGAGTTCCCAGGCCGCAGGGAAGGCGCATCTGGGTCTCCCGCGTTGCGCCTTCAGCGGCAGGTGCGCCGCCAGCAATTCGCTCCGTTCCACCAGCTGTAGGCGCGGAAGAGGCAGGGTACCCTGCTCAGATCTGCGCACGGGGGTAGCTTCCTTCACACTCCTTGGCCACGCAATGAGGCCGCAATGCTGGGGAAGGTGCGGAAAGGAAGTGGCGGACGAGTCAGCGGGGCGAGAGTCGGTGCAGGGGTCTGCGCTCCACGAACGGGTTCCTTTGCTCCCCGATGGCGAATTGAGGTCGTGCAAGGGTTCACGCAGCAACCATGCTCGGGCGGCACTGGAGGTCGTTGGTTAGCACAAGGCAGAACAGGGAGGAGGAAACCGCAATGATGGGTACCCTCAGTGACCAGATGCTCGCATCCTTCTTGGAAACCATTCCCATCGAGTTCTCTATTGTAGACAAGGACGACAAGGTCGTGGCCTGGAACAAGCACACCACGCGCATCTTCCGCCGCCCGCCGGGCACCATCGGCAAGGACGTGCGCAACTGCCACCCGAAGAAGAGCTTGGCCTTGGTGGAGAAGATCTTAGCCGAGATGAAGGCCGGCACCCGGGACAAGGCGCAATTCTGGATTGATCTGCACCTAGAAGGGCACGAGCGGCCGCAGAAGATCCTCATCGAGTACTACGCCCTCCGGGATGGGCAAGGCAACTATTTGGGCTGCCTGGAAGCCACGCAGAACATCACCGACATACAGGAACTCAAAGGCCAGAAGCGACTCCTGGACGAGTAAGCGACGAAGCTGCTTCCTGGCACCTTACCCGGACGTAAGGGTTGGCGAACATCCGGACTGGCGCGCCCATGTACGTAGTCATCTCAGTGGCCATGGCAGTGATTCCCTCGCTGTACCTGATCGCCTACTTCCACCGGCAGGACAGAAGGCGACCGGAGCCGCGCGGGCTGCTGCTGGTGGCCTTCGCCTGGGGCTTTGCCGCCACCATTCCCGCAGGGATGACCGAGACGTTCTTTTCATCGCTGGCGGAGGCGCTTTTTGGCAGCCAATTTCCGCGCAGAATCGTGGAGGCCTACATGGTGGTGGCGCTCTGCGAGGAGGGTCTCAAGCTGCTGGTCGTCATGCGCTGCTGCTATCGAAGGCGCGCCTTTGACGAGATCATGGACGGTATCGTCTACGCGGTGGTGGCCACCCTGGGGTTTGCCGGCCTGGAGAACATCATTTTCGTTGTGGACTGGGGGATGAAAGTGGCGCTGGCACGCGCCTTTACGGCCGTGCCTATGCACGCCATCGCCTCTGCGGTGATGGGGTATCATGTAGGCCTTTCCCACTTCGCCCAACGATGGTCCCCGGCGGTTAGAGCTCGCCAAGGGGTTAGCGTGGGCCGTGGCTTACCACGGGTCATATGACTTTTTGCTTCTGGCGCAACCGCAGATAGGACGCCACGCCTTCTCGGCGGTGGCGCTTCTGCTGGTAGGCGGCCTGTTCCACATCCGCAGGCTGATCAGGCAGGCCCAGGTCTTGGACATGGCCTCACCACGGGCATGTCTTCATCCGAAGGAAAGGTTTCGCCCATGCAGTTTGCCGACAAGTGTGTGCTGGTCACTGGCGGGGCCCGGGGAATCGGCCGGGCGGTGTGCATGGCCTTTGCCGAGGCCGGAGCACGGGTTGCGGTCAACTATCGCGCCAATCGGGCGGCAGCTGAGGAGCTCTTCTCTCTGCTTCCCGGAGGGCCTCACCTTCTGGCGCAGGCAGACGTGTCACGACCGCAGGAGGCGCGTCGGCTTGTTCAGGAGGTCGTTGCGTCTTTTGGGGGCGTGGACGTGCTGGTGAACAACGCAGGCGGCGCCGGACCAGTTCACCGCATTACCGACCTTGCCTACGAGGAGTGGCTGCAGGCGTGGGAGCGGACCTTGCGCATGAACCTCCTCAGCGCCGTACAGGTCACCTATTGGGCAGTGCAGCAGATGCTCAGGCAAGGCGGTGGCCGCATCGTCAACGTCTCCTCGCGGGGTGCGTTTCGCGGGGAACCGCTCAAGCCGGCGTACGGTGCTGCCAAGGCGGCGCTCAACGCCATGAGTCAATCGCTGGCGGTGGCCTTGGCCCCGCACCACATCTACGTGGCAGTGGTGGCTCCGGGCTTTGTGGCCACTGCCTCCGGAGCTCGGCCCGATCTGCAGGAGGAGGAAATCCGCAAGCAGATCCCCTTTGGCCGGTTGGCCTTGCCAGAAGAAGTGGCACGAACAGTGCTTTTCCTGGCGGCCCCTGGCAACGAGTACCTTACCGGCGCGATTCTGGACGTCAACGGCGCCTCTTACTTGCGCACCTGACGAGGAGCGTCAGTGGCGCGCCAGGAAGCAGCTTCTCGCCGGTTGCGCGCTCAATGAAAGGCGCATTTGGGCCCTGCCGCCTCGCAGACTGCGTCTGGGTCCAGCACCGCTGCCTGCGAGGATGGGCTTGCACAAGGGGAAGGCATGCACCGTCCGGGCCTTAGACGCCGCCTGGAAAGGCCTTGCGGCGCAATCCAGGAAGAGCGCCCAGGCAAAGTGTGGCCGGTGCGGAGCGTGAGGGGTCGGCTGCGGTCGGGAAGTGGCCGAGGCTTTATGGCTGCGAACGTGTCACCTGTCATCGAAAGGACACACGATGAAACTCTATCGGCTGGCGAGCTTGGTCTTGTGGGGCTGCGTCTTCTTTTCCTGCTCCCCCAAGGTGGAGCGCATCGTGGACAAGCACATTGCCGCGCGGGGTGGTTACGAGAGGCTCAAGGCGATTACCTCAAAGCGGCTCACAGGCACCATTGTGCAGGGCGAGGCCCGCATGCCCTTTGTGCTTCTGGCCAAGCGCCCCGACCGCGTGCGCCTGAGCTACGACTCTGAGGGCGGCACGATGGTGGCCGCCTACGACGGCACCGTCGCCTGGGTGATGAATCCGGCACTGGCCGGCGACCAACCGCTGGTCATCGAGCCGGAACGGGCCAAAGACCTCATCGAGCTTGCCGACTTTGATGGCCCGCTGCTGGACTATCGCGAAAAGGGCCATCGCCTCCGCTTGGTGGGAGAGGCCTACGTCAAGGGCGTCAAGGCCTATGTGATCGAAGTGAGCCTGGCCAATGGGGATGTGCTGCGCGTGTACCTCGACAAGAACACCTTCTTAGAGCGGCGATGGGACGACCAGGTGCTGCGGCACGGTGCTCTCTGGCGCTCAGAAACCTACCTGGATGACTACCGCGCAGAGCAGGGCATCATGCTCGAGCACTACAAAGAGACCCGTCTTGGCGGCGAACTGGACAATATCGTGATTACCGAGCAGGTCGAATTCAACATCGATCTTCCGGATTCCCTCTTTTCGCCGCCGACCCGCACCCAATCCTGATGGTCCTCCAAGCGCCTGCCACTTCGGACGTTCGCTCCCCAGGGAAGCCCGCACAGCCAGGAAAACCCGCGAGGCCCCGAAGACAACGCCTCCGGGGCCTCGTGCCAGGAACGTCCAGAGTGCCGAATGGGTCCGGCTACTTCAGCAACTTGAGCGTCACCTTGGTGTCGGTGCTTACGGCGGATGTGCCACTCATCTGGCCTCCGGCGAAAGCTGTGGTGCCTTCGTAGGTATCCTGGGTGGTGTATTCGACCAGAACCCCCTCTTCATAGGCAAACCAGGCATCACCGATGACCTTGCCGTCGCCTTCGGAGCTCATCTCCCCACCGCGACCGCTGCCATGTCCCTCGCGGCTGTAGGTCGTCTCGGTCTTGATGTGCAGGCACTTGAAGCCGTTCCTCTTCGCTTCCTCGAGCACCGTGTAGGTGACCTTGCCGGTCTCCTTCTCGCGACGCATGAAGGGTCCTCCACCAGCAGGAGAAGTGGAGTCGCTGTAGGTGACCGTCCAGGTGTCGCCCACCTGCACCGGATTCTCAGGCAGGGTGAGGAACGTCAGCGCAAGGAGTCGTTCGGGAGGTCCCATGGGCCCCATCCCCATGCGCGGGCCGCGCTCGCCCTCCCGTCCTGGCCGGGGAAACTCGTCGATGGGCGTGAACTCCTTCTGCTTGCCCAGGGGGTCGATGCAGAGGCGCACCCGCTTGCCCTCAAAGGCCTTAAAGTCCGTGGTGCGGCTGCCGCGCATCCCCTGCATGCTCCCCTCCATCTTGCGCACGGTCAGGGTGAAGCAAAGTCCTTCATCCACGCTCTCGGTGCGCAGCTCCGCCTGCATCGTCCTTTGCGAGCTGCTCTGCATGGTCTGCCCGCCCCGCTCCATCTCGCGCGTTGAGCTCTCCTTCCGCTCATACCGGAGCACCTTGCCCGGTTTGCTCTTGTAGCGCAAGGTGTAGCCTTCCTTGGCAGAAGCAGTGGCGACGGCCGCCACCAGCAGCAGCCCAAGCATCGTCCACAACCTCGCGCCTTGCCGGTTCAACAAGCCTTTCATCGTCTTGACCTCCTTGCGTTATGACCCACCATGTGCCCACCGCTGCTGCCTGCCGCAGCTCAGCGACCAGCGTGGGAGCCTTCAGATGAACTTCTCCCGCTTTTGCAGGTTCAACAACCCAAACAAGACCGACGCCACCATCCCTACCAGGAGGTAGATCCGGTTGTTGACGACCACGCTCGCCCAGATGGCCTCGTTGATGTTGCTCGGCGTCTGGAAAGGGTTGAGAAACAGGTTCCATCTGCTGGTGCGCAGCATCCCCCCTGCGATCCAGAAGCCAAGCCCGACGACGACCATCACCACCGCGGTGCCGTTGCCGTTGCGCACCAAAGTGGAGACCATGAAGGCAAGAGCACCCAGGAAGAAAACGGGGAACATCAGTTGGTAGACCATCTCCGGCACGTGCACGCGCACCAGGGCTATGCTGCTCACCAGGCTCAGCACAACCAGCACCACAATCACCACCACTCCCACCAGCAGCAGGCGCACCAGCCAGACTTTGTACCGATAGTTGGGGATGCCAAAGATGGTCTCGATCATCCGCGCATCCACGTCATTTTGGATGCCAAAGACCGTGGGGTAGAAAATCACTAACAGGCCGGGCAGGAGGAGCAAGTAGTAGACCGTGGCCTCCGTGGGCGTGCTCTCGGAGAAGACATTGATGAGCGTCACGATGACAAAGAACGCCAACGCCGCCAACAGGAAGTAGAAAAAGCGATTGGCGAAGATGATTTTCAGGTTGTAGCGGATGAGCCGCAGCACCACGTCAGCATGGGTGCGCAGCCAGGAGCGCAATTTCATAACCTCCTCATGTCCTGCTTGTTGTCGGCGCATCCTCTACTGTGACGCCTCCTGCTCCGTGTTGGCGCAGCAGCCACAGGTACGCGTCCTCCAGCGACGGCCGCACTGCGATGGCATCCGGGGTTGGCTGCGTCGGGGCCAGGCAGCGCACGCGGATCTGTTCGCCATCGCGCATGTGATGCACCACCAAGAATTGGCGGCGCAGTGCCTCGAACTGATCAACAGCCACATGGAGTTGCCACACCCGCCCTTCTGCCAAGCGCGCCATCTCCTGCGGTGCCCCCAAGTAGCGCAATCTGCCGCGGTTTAACACCGCCACCTTGTTGCAGGAGCTGGAGATGTCCTCAATGATGTGCGTGGAAAAGATTACCACCCTTTCCTTGCTCAGCTCCACCAGCAGATTGCGGAACCGGATCCGCTCCCGCGGGTCGAGGCCGGCGGTCGGCTCATCCACGACGAGGATGCGCGGCAGATGCAACAAAGTCTGGGCTATGCCGATGCGCTGCTTCATCCCGCCGGAAAAAGAGCCGATTTTCTCATCACGGTGTTCGCTCATGTGCACCGCTGCCAGCACGTACTCCACGCGGGCGCGTCTCTCTTCCCCGTCAATGATGTTCTTCAGAATGGCCTGGTAGTCCAGGAACTCGTAGGCGGTCATGTTCTCGTAGCTGCCGAACTCCTGCGGCAGATAGCCGATAAGACCCTGCAACTCCTCGCGCTTCTCGTTGGCATTCAGGCCGTTGATCCACACTCTTCCCCGGCTCTGGTTGAGCAGACCACAGATGATGCGCATCATCGTTGTCTTGCCGGCGCCGTTGGGGCCAAGGAGGCCGAACATGCCGCTGCCGATCTCCAGCGAAACCTGGTCCAGGGCACGGAATGGCTGCTTCTTCTTGCCGACAATGGGAATGGCCAGTACCAGGCGGTACAGCGCGCGGCGAAGTCCACCAAAGCGCCCACCGATGCGGGCAATGTTGATCCGCTTCTGGTAGATGCGGGCGGCCAGTGCGTTCACGCCCAACGCCGCATACCACAGCACGCCCACGACCGCCACCACGCCCACACGCTGCCAGCGCAACTGGAAGAGCAGAAGCGTTAGCGCTGGAAATCCCCACAACCAGACCGTGCGCAGGCGGTCGCCCAAGGTGCGCAAGAAGCCCCCTCCGGCACGACGGAAACGATGCTGCAAGTACACGCGGATCGGCCCGAGCAGCATGAGGACAAAGAAGTAGAGCAGCACGGACAGGGGCACAAACCAAAATGCACTGCCCAGGTAGAAGTAGACGAAATAGATCAGAAAGCCCAGGAGCGGCAACTGCCACACGAACTGGTCAAAGTCCCGCAGGGAGGTGAAGCGTTTGTGCAGACCGCCCTTGGCGCGGATGGCCCTGCCCTTTTTCCACTCGCGCACAAAGCGCCTCTCCTGGTCGTAGATTTTGACCAGGTTCTGCAGCCGGATCACGATGGGCGCATCGGCGGGAATGAGCTCGCTCTTTGCCCGACGCAGGCTGGTCATCAGGAAGTAGGTGGCTGCGGGGATGAGCATGAGCACCACCAAGGCATCGATGCAGATCCAGAAGAGGCTGTCCACGCTACTGTAGATGAGCCAGCCACCGAGCACCAGTGCCACCCCCTGAGCCACCTTCACGCGCCAATCCAGGCCGGCGATCCAGCGCAGCATCGTTTCCAGGCCAGCATAGACTGTGGGGATGAACACCAACGTCAGCAGGGTGCTCATGCTGAGTCCGCCGATGACGGTGATGGCAAACGGCGCGCCAATGTAGGTCACGTACGCTCCCTTGCCCATCGCCAACGGGAACATGCCGACGATGGTTGTGATGGCGGTGATGAGGATCGGACGCACGCGCGCCTGGCCCGCCACCAAGAGCGCCCGCGAGCGCCGGAACCCACGGCTGCGCAAGATGCGCGTGTAGTCGATGAGGATGATGCCGTTGTTCACCACGATGCCGAAAAGGATGAGAAAGCCGGTCAAGGTGTTTGCGTTGAGCAGCGAATTGCCGGTGGCAATGAGCGCGGCAAAGGAACCGACGGCGGCAAAGGGGAGGGAGAACAACACCACCAAGGGCAGCCACAATGACTGAAACACCGCGGCCAAAATCATGTAGATGAGCACTATCGCTGCACCGATCAGGTAGTAGAACTCGCGCAATTCCGACTCTGGTTGCACCACCTCCACGGCAATCCCGGCGGGCACGGTGAGGTTGGCCAGCACGTCTGCTACCTCGGCGCGCGCCTGCTCCCGCAAGGTCTTGGAGGCATTGACCTCAGGCAAGAACTGGTAGCTGACCTCGATCTGCTTCTCCTGATTCACCCGGTTGATGGTAGCCAGGCCGGTGGCGTAGACGATGCGGCTTAACTGCTGCAGCTCGTAAGTGCCACCGGTCTGCGAAGGAATGCGCAGGTACCGGAGGTCACCGACAGTCTTGTCCCGCTCCTCCACCTCCGCGCTGCGGATGACGATTTCGTACTCGTCGGTGCCCTGCTTGAACTGCAGTCCAGAGGAGAACTCCCGTTGAAAGCCCGTCAGCTCGGCGGCGATCGTGGCCAAGGTGATATCGTACTCGCTCAGCACGGCTTTGTCAAAAAGCAGCTGGAGCTCGGGCCGGTTCTCGGACACATTGAGCCGCACCGACTGTACCGATTCCAGATTCTCCAGGTAGTAACGAACGTCTTCGGCTACATTGCGCATGCGCCCAAAGTCGGTACCTTTGATGAGGATCGACTCGCTCTGGGTGCCAATGCCCAACATGCGCTCGAATGAGGCGCCCGGGTTCACCCTGCCGCCACCGCCGCGGAAGCGCCGGCTGGCACGCGGTTGCTCAAAGCTCACCTCTGCCAGGCGGAAATCCTTGATGCGCTCCTGGATATCACTCTTGATCTGCGCAATGGAACGCTTCTTGATATTCTGATAGTCCTTGCGCAGCTTGACGGTGACAACTGCCTCTTCCTCGTAGATCTTGCTGACGATGTCCTGCTTCTCGGGGATATCCTCGATGCGCTTTTCCAACTCGCTGGTCACCGCGTCGGTGGTCTCCAGGGTGGCGCCACTGGCCATGGTGAGGTAGAGGTTGAGATCGGTGGTCTGCACTTCCCGCGCCACGTTCAGGCTCACGCCCAGCGCGATGAGCACGCTCGCCACGAATAGCACAAACGCCGTGCCGATGGTGCGCACCGGAAAACGCATGCACGACTTGAGCAGAAGCGTGTAGATTTGCAGCAGCCTGTTCTTCTGCGAGACGATGCGGAACTGCACGCCCTTGCCCACCTGGCCGCGACTCAGGAAGTGGTGGGTGATCATGGGCACCAACAGCAGGGCCACCACCAGTGAGACCAGCAGCGTACTCACCACCGACACGCCAATGTGCCTACCAAAGAGCTTGATGAGGAAGTTGCTGGAGAAAACAAAGGGCAGGAAGACCACGAGCGTGGTCAAAGTGGCGGCAAGAATGGAGCGCCACACTTCCTTGGTGCCGCGCGTGACCGCTTCGTCGGGCTGGCGGTGCAGGGCCGCGTGGCGATAGATGTTTTCGAGGACCACCACGCTGTTGTCCAACAGCATCCCCACCACCAATGCCATGCCCACCAGCGTCAAGCTGTTGAGCGTGATCCCGAAGGCGTAGAACAGGTTGAGCGCAGTGAAGATGGAAATGGGGATGGCCAGAACGATAGTCACTACCAAGCGCAGGTTGCGCAGGAAGAGCCAAAGAACCACAACCGCCAGGCAACCGCCGACCAACGCCAGTTGGATAATCAACTTGACGTTGTTCTCCATGTCGTCGGCCGTGTTGCTCTGGATGGCAATCTCGAGATCCTGTCCTCTGAGCTTTTGGTTCAAACGGGCGATAGCGGCTTTGGTGGCGTGCGACAGGGAAATCAGATTGACCTGCGCATCGCGCACCAGCTGGACGGTCACCGCCTCCTTGCCGTTGACTCGGCTCAGCGAGGTCTCCTCCTTAACGCCCACCACCACCTGGGCCACATCGCGCAACAGCACCGGCCCCTCTCGGCGCACCACGAGGTTTTCTAAATCGCGCACGTCCGCATAATCGGCCATCACATTGACGAAGTACTGCTTGTCCCGGCCAAAGGCACGGCCGACAAAGGTGGTAGTGCGACTGTTCTGGCGGATCAGATTGCGGATCTGCGCTGCGGTGATGCCATGCGCCCGGCAGGCGTCCTGGTTGAGGATAATCTCCACGGATTTCTCCCGTCCGCCGGAGACCACCACCGTGGCAATGCCGTCGATCTTTTCGAGCTCCGGCACCACCTCCTTGTCCACCAAATGCCGGAGGCGGTCCACGTCGCCACCACCGCGAACCTGCAACTCCATGAACTGATTGGCAAGCTGGTCCACGTCAACGCGCACCACGTTGACGTTGAACTCATCCCCCAAGGTGGTCTTGACCACATCCACTTTTTCCTGCAGGCGCAGGTAGGCATACTTGAGGTTGGTCCCTTGCGTGAAGTAGACGAAGATCGTGCCCCGCCGGGGATCGGCGTATGAGTCGATGCGTTCGACTCCCTGGAGCGAGCCAATCGCACCTTCCAACGGGATGATGGCGTGCCGTTCCATGTAGGCCGGGTCCACATCCAGCATGCCAGAGACCTGGACGATAAGGAAGGGCAACTCGGCGTTGGGCAGCAACTCCACGGGGAGCTGTTGGTAGGACACCACCCCAAGCAGGGTCAGCCCCACGAACAGCATGCTAATGAGCGTCTTGCGTCGGTAGATGAAACTCACTCTTGCTCTTCCCGATTCACCAGTGGCGTATGCAATGAGGCCTTAGCGCGCATATCGCGCGCGGAGTTGGTCAAAGGCAAGGTAGACACAGGGTATCACCACCAGGGTCAGCAGGGTGGACGTTACCACGCCGCCGATCACGGCTAAGGCCATCGGCGCCCGGAGCGCTGCCCCCTCGCCGAAGCCAAAGGTCAACGGCAGCAATGCCAAAACGGTGGTCAGGCTGGTCATGATGATGGGCCTGATCCGCCTTCGTCCCGCCTCGATGATGGCATCACGCAGCCGATACCCCTCGGCCTTGAGCCGATTGATGGCATCGACCAGGATGATGGAGTCGTTGACGGCGATCCCGGCCAACATGACGATGCCAATGTAGGCCATGATGTTCAACGACTTGCCGACGATGAGAAAGGTGAAGACCGACCCCACTGCGGCCAATGGCACGCTCAACATCACCGTGAAGGGGTGGATGAGCGACTCGAACTGACTGGCCAACACCATGTACACCAGCACCACTGAGAGGATAAGCGCAAACCCGAGGTTGTGGAACGCTTCGCTGCGCTTCTGTTCCTCCCCGGTGAGGGCCACCCAGTAGTCGGGGGGAAGCTCCAGTTGCGCCAACTCTTGCCGCACCTGCCGCACCACATGGTCGAAGGGCTTGCCCTTCTGGATGTGCGCGGTCACCCGACCGATACGATTCTGATTGCGACGGTAGATCTCCTTGGGCGCCACCGTCTCGCGGATGGTGGCCACCTCGCTCAGGCGGATCTTTTGCCCGCCGCTGGTGAGGAGGACGTCGCGGAGCTGACCCACGCCCACCTTCGGCAAGTGCAGGGTGAGGTCCTGCATTTCGCCCCCGGTCTCCCAGGTGCCTGCCTGCTTGCCCGTGAGCTGGTCGCGCAGCTGTGAGCTGATGCTCTCGACGCTGATGTTGTACATGCCCGCCAGCAATCGGTCTACCACCACTTCAACCTCCGGCGCACCCTCCTCGAAGCTGGTCTGCACATTGAAGAGCTCGTCGATGCCCAGCAACCGCCGCTTGGCCTGTTGCGTCAGGCTGTCCAGTACCGCCAGCTCCGTGCCCTTGATCTCCACCACCAGCGGTGCCGCCTCGGTGCCTAAGGTGCTCTGCAGGGCCGACTGCTCCTGGATGAACTCCACCTCCAGATCTGGGACGTCCGCAAGTCTGGCATTCAAACGAGCGATCAACTCCTGCGCCGACGTACGATGTTTCGGGCTGAGGATGACTCTGACGCTGGCAGTGTTCTCCGCGGCAAAGATCGCCTTCTCGTCGCTGCTGGAAACGGCCGACGGGCCAATGTGGCTGTAGACGGTTTGCACCTCCTCGCCCAATGTGGCCTTGATCAGATCCTCAATGCCGCCAACGGTCTGCTCGGTGCGGCGCAACTCCGTGCCTTCAGGCAACCTCAGCTCAATGGTAAACTCCCCGAGGTCGGTCTTGGGAATGAACTCGCTTCCCACTACCGGCAGCAGCAACAGCGCCAACGCCACCAGAGCCACCGCGCCACCGATCACCCACCATTTGTAGTCAAGAATGCGGGCCAAAATCTTCGGATACCAGGGGAACGACAGCGAGCGCTTGGGCAGGGTGGGGTTGCCCGTCTTCAGAAAACGAGCCGCCAGCATCGGGATCACCAAGACGGCCACGACCAGGGAAGAGAGGAGCGAAAACGCCACGGTCCAGGCCTGGTCCTTGAAGAGCTCGCCCGCCACGCCGTGCAGGTAGACTATGGGCAAGAAGACCACAATGGTCGTCAGGGTGGCAGCGGTGATGGCGCCACCGACTTCGGCAGTGCCGACGATGGCGGCCTCGCGCAGCGGGACGCCCGCCTCTAGGTTGCGGAAAATGTTCTCCATGACCACGATGGCATTGTCCACCAACATCCCCGCGCCCAGGGCGAGCCCGCCAAGGGTCATGATGTTCAGGGTCAGCCCGTTGAAGTACATCATGTTGAAGGTAGCCACCACCGAGATGGGGATCGCCACGCTGATGATGGCCGTTGCCCCAATCCGCCGCAAGAAGACAGAGAGCACCAACACCGCCAGGAGCACGCCGATGAGTGCGCTCTGCTTGACCTCGTTAATCGCCGTGGTGATAAAGTCCGCCTGGTTCTGCACCGCCACCAGCTCGTACCCGGGCAGCGCCTGCCTGATGTTGGCCAGCGCGCGCAACAAGTCCTTCACCGCGCGCACGGTGTTGAACTTGGTCTCTTTGTACACGGCCAGCCCCAGGCAGCGCTTCTGGTTGAGGCGGACGATGTTCTGCGGCTCTTTGTTGCGTAGCTCGATCTTGGCCACATCGCGCAACAGCACGGGCACTCTGGCGGTGCTGCCGGTACTACTCGCCTCTGCCAGGGTGGGCTGCCGGTAGGTGAGCACGGTGTTGCCAATGTCTTCCAAGGACTGGAACGTGCCCACGCCCTTGATCACATATTGCCGCCCCATCTCGACAATGGAGCCACCGGAGACATTGCGGTTGTAGAGGTTCAGACGATTGGCCACGGCATCAGGGGTCAGACCATAAGCCTCCAGCAGGTAGGGGTCGGTCTCCAGCACCACCTCCTTCTCCTCCTGCCCGGAGATTTCCACCTCGGCCACCCCCTCCAAGCGGATGAGCTCATTGCGGATATAGTTCTCCGCCACCTTGCGCAGCTCGTCCATGTCGTCCACCTGGGGGTGCGACAGGGCAATGAGCATGATGGGCGCGGCGTTGGGGTCGTGCTGCGTGATGGTGAGCTGGTCGATGGCGGCATTCTGGCCAAAGCTGGTGAGGCTCTTCTGGAGGTCCAGGAAGGCCTCGTCCATGTCCGTGCCCCAGGCATATTCCACCGTGATCTGGGCCGAGCCCACACGGCACACGGAAGACACCTCGACCACATGGCGCTGGCGAATGGCCAGCGATTCGATGCCGTCCACGAACTGCTTCTCGATCTCCTCTGGCGGACGTTCTCCTGCCTTCAGCTCCACATAGATGCGCGGATTGTTCAGGTCGGGGAAGAGGTCAACCCCCAACTTGCGAAAGGAGATGTACCCCAACAGCAGGACGGCCAGGACCAGCATCAACACCGTGACGGGGTAGTCGACGGAGAATTGCGTCAGCTTTCTCATTGCTCTGCTTTCTCGTTGCGGTCCGGGCCGTTAGCGGACAATCTTGACCCTGGAGCGGTTCCGCAAAGTCTCGAAGCCTTTGACCACCAGCCGCTCGTTCACGCGCAGTCCCTGCACCACCTCCACCTCGTTGGGGTTTTCCAGGCCGGTGGTAATCACCCGCTCCTGGGCGGCGCCGCGCTCCACCACGAAGACGGTCTTGCCCTGGCGCTTGGCCAGAATCACCTCCTTGGGCACGACGATGGCCGAGTCGTTGCGCGCCACCACGATCTCCGCCTTCACGAACATCCCGGGGCGCAGGAGCCACTGCGGATTGTCGATGAGCAGCGCCGCCTTGAAGGTGCGCGTGCTGGCATCGATGGCCGGCGACACCTGCGAGACCTTGCCGTACAGGGTGTCCTTGGGCATGGTATAGTTCATCACCCGCACCGGCTGGTTGACCTGCACGCTTCCCAAATCCACCCCCGGCAGGTTCGCTTCCATGTAGAGCTGGCTATAGTTCATGATCGTGACCATCGGCTGGTTGGCAGCCACCCGCACGCCAGGAGTGTAGTACGGCAGCTCGACGATGAGCCCGTCGAAAGGCGCCACCACCTTGAGCTTTGCCAGTTGCAGCAGGGCGTTTTCGTAGGCGTACTTGGCCTCCACGTAGGCGCGCTCTGCATTCTTGAGCTCGCGCAAGGTCACGCCCCCCTTCTCGTACAGGGACTGCTGCTTCTCGTACTCCCGCTTGGAGATGTCTAAGTTCAGCTCCTGCGAGTCGATCTTGATGCTCGTCTCCAACTCCGGGTTGTCCAGATGGATAATCTCCTGCCCCTTGCTGACCCGGTCGCCCAGGGCAAAGGGTCTCCCCGTTTGCGGGTTGGTGAGCAGCCGGTAGTGGCCGGCGGTCTCGGAGTTCAGCAGCGCCTCTTTGATGGCGCTCACCGTGCCGGTGGTCACGATGAACTCTTCAATCGGCCGCAGGGTGATCTCCTCCACCGATACCGGCACGGCAATGTCCGTTTCGCCCCCAGTATCTCGCCCGCCACATCCGACCAGTAGCAGCAGGCCCAACATGAGCAACAATCTCGTTTTCACCTCTTGCTCCTTCATCCACTCCGACCTTCGGGTAGCCACCTGCTACGAGCGCAACCTGAGCAGCTCCTGGGGCACCACCGACTCGTTCCGTTCAAAGTCCCAGAGGGACTGGATTTTCATGTTCAACAGCTCGATCTTGTAGCTAATCAGGCCATCCACCAGCGCAAGCTTCTTCTGCGACAGCTGATTCTGGTAGAGCTGCAAGTCCATGCTGGTGAGGTCGCCGTTCTTGTACCGCTCCAGGTTGATGTCGTAGGTGAGCTGTGCGTTGCGCACATTCTGCCGCGCGATCTCGATCTGGCTTTCCAGGTTCTGCAGGTTGCGATAGACCTGCCGTATGGCGATGAGGATGTTGTTCCGTTCCTCCTCCAGAGACAGCTCGCGCGTCTTCACCACCGCTTCGGCAGACTTGATGCGCGACTTTTTCTCTCCCCAGTCCCACAAGGGAATCTCCAGGGAGAGCGAGAAGCGCTGGTTCTTGGTGGGCACCTCATAGATATTGGCCAGCCGCTCGTCGGTGCCGATCACGCCGTAGGAGACGGTGACATCGCCGCGGAACTCATTGGTGGCAGAGGCCTGAACGAGATCGAATTGCGAGGTCTCGATGTCGATGCGCGCCTGGCGCAGCTCCATGCGCCACTGTAGGCCATGGTCCAGGG
Source organism: candidate division KSB1 bacterium (assembly GCA_024655945.1). Lineage (NCBI taxonomy): Bacteria > Pseudomonadati > Candidatus Zhuqueibacterota bacterium. The sequence continues at coordinate 189,762 of JANLFK010000007.1, read as the reverse complement.
CCTTCTGCAGGTCCACCTGCACCGGCTGATGGGTAATGTCCGCCTGCACGGCGATCTCCTCGAACAGCGACACGCCGATCAACTGCTTGAAACTGTCTAAGGAGTTTTCCAACGCCACTTGCTTGTTCTCCACATTGGACTTGCTGGTCGACAGGTTCAGCTCGGCCTGGTAGAGTTCCTCCAGGGCGGAAAGGCCTGCGTCCACCTTGTTCTTGATGATCTGATAGCTCTGTCCCTGGTTGGCCAGCTCCTCGCGGGCGATTTCCAGGCTCATCTTGTTCCTGTAGACGTCGAAGAAGGCCTGCGCCACGCTCCGCTCCAAGGCCAACTTGCGAATGGCGTAACTGAGGGCCGCATCCTCGAGGTCCAGCTCCAACCGGCGCAGCGCCATCTCCGTGCGGTTGTAGGTGAAAATGGGCTGCTGCCAGCTCAGGTAGAGGTTGTTGCTAAAGGTCTTGCTGCGCGTGTGCTGGAACTCGCTGTAGGCGTCCTGCCAGGCGAAGCGATTGATGAGCGCCAGCGTCCCGTCAGTCCACTTTATGGGCTGCGAGATGGTGAACGTGCCGGAGGACGTCTTGGTCTCGTTGGTATTCCAGCGGGAGAAGAACGAGTTGAACACGCGCTCGTTGCGGTAGTCAGCCGGGGTAATTGACAGGCTGAACTGCGACTTGAGCGCCGCCTTCTGCGCATTGAGCGATTCGCTGCTCCGCTGCAGGTTCAACTGCGAACGCTGAATGTCTGGACTCTGCTGCATGGCGATGTCCAGTGCCTCCTGCAGCGTGAGCACCCGCTGGCCTTGGGCTGCCTGGCTCAGAGCACCAAGCAGCAGCACTGCCGCGAGCCGCCATATTCCCCGAGACAAATAACGTGAGCTCTTCACCTGCATCCTTCTCTCCACTGCATAGAACCGACTCGTACCTGCGCTCCCCAGTCTCATTCCTTGACCCACTTGACGGCGTCGGCAAAGATGACGCGCGCGTCGCTCTTGTTGGTCAGCTCCACCTTGGCGCTATCGCCGGAGAGGTAGTAGCGCCCCAAAAAGTTCCACCCTTCTTCTGCCTGGGCGCGGTCGAAGACTACATCGTCCACACCATCATCGTGGTGGATGCGGAAGTGGTACTGCCCGCTGTCGCGCGGTCGTTCGCCCGGTCGACCTCCACCGCCAGGGCCGAAGCGCCTGAAGCCCGGCATGGCACCGCCGCTGTAGTAGTAGACGCCATAGTAGCCAGGCGCAGGCAAATGGGTAGTCCAGGAGACCACCTTATCGCCCCCGCCCGGTTTGGTGAAGTAGGCCGAGCGCACATACCGGCCGTAGAAGCTGGCCTGCACGGTGGCCTTCCACTCCGGGGGCAGGCGCCAGAACTGCATGGCCACGTAGCGTTCCTGGTTGTTCGCAGAGCCGGCGCCGAGCAGATGGCGCAATGGGCTTCCGCTGGCGCTCCCAACGACATGGCACCCCGGATCCTCGTTGTCCACCACCAGCTCGCCGGAATTGACCAGGGCTACCGGCTCGCTGACGATGCGCTCCCCTTCGAACGGCACCGCCTTCTTGTTCTCCTGAAACTCATCGAATGGCCTGCTGATGACCGAAGGGAGGTTGCGCGAGGTCAAAGTGTTGATGGTCACCATGCGCGGCTGGTCGTCCAGCACGATACCCACCTCTTTGGTCTGATTGCCCGCCAGCACCACGGTGCGCTGTACCTCGTTGGCCTGTCCGAAGCCCGGAGGGCCAAAGCCGAACCCTGGGCCGCCTCCCGCCACGCGGAACGTGAGGGCCAGCAGCCCCTCCGCCGGCTCGAGGTTGGAGACCTTAAACTTTACCTGATACCGCGTCCGCTCGCCGTCCAGCACCTTGTACCCTTCGATGTTGCTCAGCAGGAAGCCGGGGAGCTGGCGGCTTGTGGACCATTCCGCCAGCAGGCTCCTCAAGTCGATGCCAAAGCGATCGCGCAGCTCCGCCACCAGTTCCTGCGCATCGACAGCCTTGAATCGCTTGGCCGCGAGCCATTGGCGCAGAAACTCATTGAACCGCTCCGTGCCAATGCGATGTTGCAGATAACTGAAGAGAAAAGTCCCTTTCAGCTTGATGGCATCGGCAACCAGATCCTGGTAGCGCGCATCAGCAAGGAGCTCCTGCAGGCTCTTCTCCTGCAGGGCTTGGTTCACCTTTTCTTCCTGCGTCAAGCCTGAGAAGAACCGGAACGGCGGCGCGAACCCTGTCTCCGCCCGCGCCCGCAAGAACGCCTCCATGGCCAGGTTGAGAAACGGCCACTGCGCCGAGCGCACCGCAGTGGCAAAGGCATAGTAGTTGGGGAAGACGTTGTAGCCGGCACTGCTCAAAGGGTCGCCACCTCTGCCGATGCGAATCATGGTCATGCCTGAGACCAGCGTGGTGCCCACGAACTGGCGGAACAGGCGTGTCTGCGTCTCCTTGGGGGTGCTGATCTGGTTGGTGCGCTGCGCGCGCCAGCGCTCCCGCCGCATGGCTTCGCGAAAATCCGCCGCCGGCAGGAACACGCCCTTTTCCGGCAAAAAGACCATCTGCGGCTGCACGGTCTCCTGCGCTCCTCCCCAGGCGCGGGGGTACGCATAGAACTGCACCGGCGCCTCCACCAGGAAGAGACGATGGTAGGGGTACTTCATGTCCACCCGCACCTCATAGTCCTGCTTGATCTCCCTGATCAAGGCGCCCAAGGTGTCGCTCACCTCGGTGAAGTAGGAGCGAAAATAGTCGTGGCCAGGCCAGGTGTAAAGCGCGTACTGCACCGAGTCAACCGTAATGCTGCGCTGCTGGTACGGGCCGATGACCAACGACATGCTGGGCAATGGAACCTCCGGCCGGAACACGAACTTGCCCGGCGCTATGCTGCTCACCTCACCCTGGGAGATAGCCTGGAGACCCGGCGAGGTGCTCACTTGCAGGGTAAACCGGGCAAAGTCAGGGGCGACCACGGTCGGCTCATGGGGCGTGTAGGTGACGCCTGGCCGCGGGTACCAAAGCGCCTCTGAGGTGAGCAGCACGAACTCCTTGGTTACCAGTGCGTGCCGCTTGTCGATGTTGAACAGCGCCACGCGATAGAGCGCTTCCCGCTTGGCATTGTCCACATCCAGGTAGCAGGCCGCTTCGTCGATAGTGCCGCTGTAGGCGACGCGCACTGAATCTACCTCTCCCGGCTGCAGGGCTTCGGGAAGCGTCAGTTCCAACAGGTGGCGCCGACGGGCCACGCTTACCGGCCGGCCGCTTTGCTCCACCCGCTCAACCTGCAAACCCGGGTTCAACGCCACTACCAGCCGGGAGAGCGGCTGCGAGGCCTCGTTGCGCAACGCCATGGTGGCTTCGCCGTGCAGCCGGTCGCCCTTGTGGTCCACTGCTATGCGCATGCTGGCTAAACTTGGGCGCGGCAGACTCGCTAACGAGGTGTTCAGCTCCACCATCTCTTTGCGTTGTGCCCGCACGTCGAAGAAGCTGCGGACATGCATCACGGCCAATGCCACACCCGCCACAAAGAATACTACGGCCAGAACCGCCGCCAGGCGCAGCATCCCCATCGATTGCGGGAGGCGGCGCAGAAGGAGCACCGTGGCAGCGATAAAGGAAACGCCCAGACAGAAATAGATCCCCCGGTGGATCAGCACCTTACCGATATTCCCAAACCCGACAAAGTCCGAGTACATCAGCGGCACGTTGAAGCTCATGTAGTCGAAAAGCTGGTGAGCCTCGCCCCCTAACACAAAGAGCGTCAGGCCGATGTAGCCGAGGAGCACCACAAAGGTCACCGCCTGGTTGCGGATGAGGGACATGAGCAGGAACGCTAAGCCGAACACATAGAAAAGCGTCGGCAGGCTGATGAGCAGCGTGTACAGAAGGTACGGTTTCACGCCAAAAGGCAGGCCGCTGAAGGCCGAGTGGAACACCCCCGCCACCAGGAGGACCGCCACGTTCAGGCCCAGGAAGACCAAGAAGATACCCAAGGTCTTGCCGAACACATAGTCGCCGTTGGTCATCGAGCGCATGTAGACCACTTCGGTGGTGTCCAACTTCTTGTCGCGCTTCAAAAAGTCGGAGGCCAGGAAGACTGCGATCACCGCCTGCACCACGTTGAGCAGCGACAGGTTCATGTACGGCACCGATGCAGGCAGGCCGCGGAAGATCCACGGCGAATTGCCCACGTTGGTGAGCAAAAGCAGGTTCAGCACAAAGAGGCCGATCACCGCCAGCCCGGCGAAGATGCGGAAGAACCAGCTGCGCAGCAGCGTCTTTATCTCAAACCGGGCCACTGTCCAGATATTGTGTATGGATAACATCCTCTTCACCTCGCTATGCAATAGATGACGTCACGCCTACCTCTCGGCCAACTCCTTCTCGTCCAGCGACGCCCCCAACTTGTACTCCATGAAGAAGACATAGGCGTGCTCCAAGTTTGGGTCGATGGGCTTGCCGGGATAGGTGTCCAAGTTCTCGGCCACCACTTCTACCTCCCAGCCCGCTTCGGCGGGGATGGTGGCAATGACCGGATAGCGCTCCTTGATCGCCTCCAACTGAGAGTCGGCCGCCTTGATGCGCCAGACGTGGCCTTTTGCCTGCTCGATCAAGGCGTCCGGCGCCCCTTCGAAGACCAGGTGGCCGTCATTGAGCAGCGCCATCTTGCGGCAGGTGCTGGAGATGTCGCCCACGATGTGCGTGGACAAGATGATGATAATGTCGCGCCGCGTCATGTCCGAGAGGAGGTTGCGGAAGCGGATGCGCTCCTCCGGATCCAACCCGGTGGTGGGCTCGTCGACGATGACCACCTTGGGGTCACCGATGAGTGCCTGGGCGATGCCCAAGCGCCGCTTCATGCCACCGGAGAGCTTGTTCGCCTGGCGGTCACCAACCTCGTACAACCCCACCTGCTCTAACATGTTGGCCACGGCCTTTTTCCGGGCGCGGCTGTCCTTGAGGCCGGAGAGCGCGGCGATATAGTCCAGAAACTCCCAGGTGGTGAGGCGGGAAAAGAGGCGAAAATCCTGGGGCAGATAGCCGAGCATGGCGCGGATGGCGCGGCGGTCTTTTTGCAGGTCCAGGCCGTTGAACTTGACCACCCCGGCGCTGGGCTTCATGAGGGTGGCCAGAATACGCATGAGGGTGGTCTTGCCGGCACCGTTGGGCCCGAGCAGGCCAAACATCCCGCTCTCGATGCGTAGGTTAATGTCGTCGATGGCTTTCTTTCCGCCTTCGTAGACCTTGGTCAGGCCTTCAATTGTGATGACCATACGCTCCCTCTGATAGAACGGCTCGGTTCCGCGAAAGTCGACAGCACTGATGCTCTGTACGGAATTCCGGCGCAAGAGTTCCCGCCGCCGTCTGTCTGCAAAGCCGGCGAGAGCTGTTCACGGCCTTTGAACACGCAAGGCGGTGAAAACTTGCAGGGCCGGTGGGGCCTGGGCGCTGGCGAAGGACTTCCTGCGGGACGCCGGGGCACATTGCGGCGATATGGCGCGCTCGCTCTGGCGAAGTCAGGACGACTTCAGTAGCTTAGGACGTGCTGCCAACGAGAGGCAGAACAGGCCGCGCCTAAGGCCACCGGCCCTCGCTTGTGAACCGTCGCCTCGAGCAGAACCGCCAAGATGGCATCGCCTGACACGAGTGGATGCGTCCACGGCCTGGCTGGCGCAGCAAATAGTGGGGGTCTTCCCGGAGAAAATGTGGCAACTGCAAGAGTCCATGGGCTGATCGCGACTGGCGCACAGCCCATACCTGATCGGCATGGCCTTTGGGAAGAGGACAAGTTGCGGCGGAAGCAAATCACGGCAGCGCCCGGCGCTGGCTCCTGACCCGGGAGGCGGCTGGGGAGGTTCCTGGCAATGAGGCGCAGCCCCCCGAGCTCCAGCGCAGAGCTGCACCCGGCTTGTCGGTGCGAGCACGCCACACCTTAGGAGCGCCGCCTTGCTCAAACGCCACGGCGGAGCAGCCCGGCGCCGCCTCCGGCCTCAAAAACCTTGCCTTGCTAACTCAGACTGCAGCCTGGGGTCCCTCGTCAAACCAAGTCTCACCTACCTCCCCTGAACCGCCCGGCACTCCGCCACCCGTGCCAGCAGCCGCCCCACCAGCGTCTTGCCCGCCTCCAGGTCCACGACGCCAATGGCACCCCCAAGCAGACCGCGCAGGGCAAAGACCATCATCCAGCGGTCGTCGCCCATGCAGGTGACCTGCACGCCGCCCACCTCGTCGGTCACCACCTTCTGCCCCTGTGAGCGGGCAAAGTCGAGCAAACGGCGCAGCGCCTGCTCAGCCGAGTCGGTGGGGACCAAGAAAAGCTGACACCCCACTGCCCCATGCTGGTAGTCCACGCGATAGGCATCGTGCAGAAAGGCTTGCCCCAGAAAGTGGCGCGGGATGTAGCGCTCGCTGTGCGGCACACGCTGCTCCTCCGGAAAGCAGCCGAACAGCGCAGGCTGGGCGAACTCCCCTGGGATGCGTTGCGCAATGCGCTGCGCCGCATGGGCGAGCACCTGCGGCACGTCTTCCGCCACGTCAAACGAAGTGAGCTTGACGTAGAAAGGCCCCTTCCAGAAGTTGAGGGTATTTTCGCTCAGGCGCCCCTGCACGCCCACGGCCACAATGCTGTCCTCAGGGGAGCGCTCCGCCGCGTAGATGCCAAAGCCGCCCAGCGGCGTAGCCATGCGGTAGACCTCCACAGTGAGCGAGCGGGCGCTGTCGGCCGTCATGTACTCGGCAGCGACCACCGCCTGGAAGCCGTACTCCAAGTACAGATCAGCGGCGCCGTCGATGTACTCCCACAAGTTGTCGGGCAGGAAAAATTGCAGTGGCTCGCTACGCTGCCAGCCCGGCAGGTCCTCAGCAGTGGGCAGCAGGGCAGCCAAGACCTCCCGCTGGGCACTGCCCTGCGCCACACAGCTTGTCGCGACCGCAAAGATCGCCAAAGCTCCGACCAACCTGAACGAAGATGGGCGGAAACTTCTCATCGCGTACACCTCACACTTGCTGCACAGAGTGGTCATGCGCACCTGCCAAGGCAAGGACGCCCTGAACGCGCGCGCCGATCGGGATGCCGTGCCGGCAGGAGGCCACACACCGCTCGCAGTCCCGGCAGGGGGCGAGTCCACGCTGGTCGGCGAACTCTGCCAACGCCTGGTGCGCCTGCCGGCGGTTGCCATAGGCAAAGGCGTACATGTAGGCGCGCATGGCCGTGGGAATCTCCACCTGCTGCGGACACGAGGCCACGCACGAGCGACAGCCGTGGCAGTAGAACGATCCTGGCGTTGCGGCCGAAAGCTGCAGGTCCTTTTCTTCCTCCTCAGTCAGTTTGAGGTTGGCCATCAGTCCCCAATCCAGCTCCAGTTGCTCAAACGTCGTGACCCCGGGGATGGTGGTGCACACGTGCTCGTCATTGAGCACCCACTTGAGGGCTGCCGCATGGTTGACGCTCCGCCGCTGGTTCATGCGCGCTCCTGCCTGCGTCTTCATGGCAACCACGCCAAGGCCCTTGTCGGCCGCGTACTTGATGGCCGCGCGCACCTCGTCGCGATGGCCCTGGAGGTAGTTGTAGGCGGTGAGGACCACATCCCACACGCCGCTGTCCGCTGCCGCACGGATCACCTCCGGCTCGTTGGAATGGGTGGAGATGCCGACAAAGCGCGCCAGCCCCTTCTTCTTGGCCTCCGCGAAGATTTTCAGGAGAGGCTCGTGGGTAACCATGCCCGCCGTCTGGCAGCTGTGCAAGTAGAGGATATCCACATAGTCGCTCTGCAGCCTCTTCAGGCTGATGCCCAGCATGCGGTCAAAGTTTTCCTGTGTGGCGCCGGGATTCGGGCCACGGTCGGCGGTGAGAAAGTTCCCCTCGCGGTCCCGGGCAAACCAGAGCTTGGTGCCGATGACCACGCGGTCGCGGCACGTGCGCTCGGCCACAATGGTGCCAATGACCTCCTCGCTCTTGCCGCCCATGTAGCCATGCGCCGTGTCCAAGTGGCGCACGCCGAGGTCAAGAGCCTTGCGCAGCAGGTCTGGGCTGTCGGAGTTCATCACCCCGAAGCTGACGATGGGCAGACGAACCCCTGTCTTGCCCAGTGGGCGGTAGATCACCTTTGGCGCCGGGGGCTGCTGCGTGCCTAACGACCGCATCAATGGCCACGCCGTCCCCAGCACCAGTCCCCCCAACGCCGCGTTGGCCATAAACTCCCGCCTGGTCAGGTCGCGTCTCATCTTCGCCTCCAATGCTGTTGCCACTCCTTTCCTTTCTCAGAAGCCACCTTGCAGGCCGACAAGAAACGTGCGCATGGGCATGAGGTTGCTCTCCATGGGCGCATAGTTGTACTGCAGAAGGTTGTTCACACTTGCCCGCAAGGCGACTTTGCCCAACTCCACGCCAAAGCGCAGGTCCACAAACTTCATTGGCACCCGCTCGTTGATGGGGTAGACCTTGACTTTGTCGATCTTGCTGGCGTAACGGTAGTCGATTTCGCCTTGCAGCCTGCCCAGGCGCAGATCGGCTTTCACCGTGGTGAGCACCTTTGGCCGATAGGTGAGGGGCTCATTCCACTTGATGTCGCGCGGGTCCATGGCCGTGGTGCTGAGGTGCAGTCCAGCGGTCCATCTACGGCCCAGCAGGCGGAACGGCACGCTGAGGTTGGTGGTGGCTTCCACGCCGCGAACCCTGGCGCGCGTCACGTTGCGAAACTGGATCTGCCCGCGAATCAAATCCAGGTGCGCCTCAATCATGTCCCAGTACTCATTGTCGAAGAAGGAGACGTCCACATTCCAGTCGCGCATGAGGTACTGGCAGAAGCCGAGGTCATAGGCCCACGACCGCTCCGCGCGAATGCCGGGATTGGCCTTGATCTTGAAGTTCATCACCGTCAGCTCGAGATAGCGCTCCACGATGGTTGCCGCCCGGAAGCCGCTGCCCACCGAAGCGCGCAGGCTGGCGTTCGCCCAAGGCTGCCAGTTGACGCCAAGGCGGGGGCTGAACAGGTCCTCCTTCAGGCCGCCGACGATTTGGTAGCGGTCATAGCGCAGGCCGCCGGTCAGACGCAGGTTGTCGCGCACGCGCCATTCGTCCTGCACGTAGGGCCCCACGAAAAAGCCCCTGTGGCTACCAAAGTACTTGGTGCTGCCGGCGTCGTGCTGGTACTGCAGGCCGCCGGTGATGGTGTGGCGGTCGTGAGGCAGCCAATCCGCCTGGAGCTCAACCCCCTGTCCCCACGCCGGATTGAAATTGGCCTCCGCGCCGAACTGATTGCCCATGAGCGTGCGCACCAGCGAGCCCCGCACATGCAGCGCCACCCGCGCAGAGAACGGCACCACGACTTTGGCATAACAGGCCAGCTGATTGGTCGCCGCCCGATTGCCAAGGTTCGCCTCGTCCACCTCGTAGGGGTCGTTCTGCCCTTTCCACTGGACGAAAAAGCCACGCTTGATGAAGCTGTACGCGGCATAGAGCGTCCAGCGCACGTTGTTGCGAAAGCGGTAGTCGGCGCGCCCCGTGAGGTTGTATTTCTGAAAGTCGCCCAGTTGCGTGTAGCCGGTGGACATAAAGCGCCCGGCCGAAAGCCGCAGGCCCAAAGGGCCAAAGCTGCGGCTGTAGCTCAGGTCTTCGCGCGTGTAGTGCAGGCGGTCGGGATCGGTCCAGCGCCACTCATCGTAGTAGGGCCGGTCGTACTTGCCCGCAGTCCATGAAAAGAGCAGTTGCCCCTTGGGCGAAGGCGACTTGGTGACGACGTTGACCACGCCGCCCAGGGCCGAGGCGCCCCAGAGCGTGGAGCCGGCGCCTTTCAGGACCTCGATCTGCTCAATGTCCAGCGGCGGCAGCATGTCCCAGTTGAACTGACCTGTGTCGCTGGCATAGACCGGCACGCCGTCCAACAGGAGCAAGACCTTGTTGCCTGCGCCAAAAGTGTAGCCGGTGGAGCCGCGGATGTTGATCTGCTCGCCGATGAAATTAACCCCAGGCGCTGTCTCCAACGCCTCGAGCAGATTGGTAGCATTGCGCCGTTGGATGTCGCGCGCGCTCACCACGGAAATGGACACCGCCGCCTGGTCCAGCCGCTGCTGCGCCTTGCCAGCCACCACAACTATGGGGTCGAATTCGATGGGGGCAGGCTGCAGGGAAAAGCTGAGGCACGTCTCCTGGCCCTCGACCACCTTCACCCACTCGCGAGTGACCGCCCGGTAGCCGATCATCGAGGCGCGCACGCTGTAGGTGCCAGGTGGCAGGTGAACCACCACAAAGTGCCCTTCCCGGTCGGCACTGGCCCCGCGCGTGGTGCCCAACACCTGCACATTGGCGCCAGGCAGCGGCTTGCCGGTCTCGCTGTCCACCACCGTGCCAGCCACGCTCCCCACCCCTGCATGGCCAGCGCGGACTGCTGCCCCGGCAACGGCAAAGACCAGAAGCAAGCAATGGAGCTTGCGCATCTCTCCTTCTCCTGAGCCTACGGCTTGGCCTTTGCCCAGTCGACGAAGATATCCGCCCCCTTCTTCGTTTCACCGGCCTTGATGCTCAGCTTGCCCGGCTGCCCTGGGGCGTCCGGGTCTTCGTAGATGCCGAGCACGCGAAAGTCAGTCAAGCTGGCCCGCTCCGGCAGCCAGAACACAGCCACGTACTCCACCGTCCCGTGCCGTACCGGGAGCACGTAGTGGTAGGCGTTCTTCTGGGCATCGAAGTTGTCGGATTCTGTGCCCACAGAAAAGTCGATGGACTTGAGCAGGGTCAGATACTCGACATTCACCTCAGGCTTGCGCACATAGGCGGCAACCGCCGTGGCCAGCGTGTTCGCAGGGAAAGGCCCGTTGAAGTAGAGAGTCCCCTCGATGCTCGCGTCGCGGTCAACGCGGCTCCAATTGGCACGCAGGTCGATTGCAAAGACCGGCTCCTCCTTGGTGATATCGAATCCCAAGGGCAGGAGGTTATTCCTGGCGTCCAGAGGCAGGGCAAGCACGTCAGCAAGATTGGACTTGGTCTCGGTGTTGTACCACCACAGGCTGATGGCCTCGTAATGGCCGTAAGGGAGAGCCATCTCCGCCATCACCGTGTCGCGGACGGCATCCCATTTGAAGGGCAGGCTATTGGGGCTGTGGTAGAGCTCATTGATGGCGCGCGGCGGAAACTTGGGGGCCACAACCAAGTAGATGCCCTGCGTGTTCTTGGGCGGTGGTCCACCGTAGAACAGCACCCTTGCCCGCACCATGCCCGGCAGCGGGGCAATGCCGTGCTCGACCTCACAGGAGAGCCCAGTTAGCAGGACAGCCGCGCCAATGACGGCGCTGGCGATCGCAACGCCCCTGCCTCCACCACGGCGGATACTCATGCCTCACCCCACCTGGCCGTTCAGCGAACAAGTAGCAGTTTGGTGCTCCTGGAGCGCCCGCCGCCACGCAACCAGCACGTGTAGATACCCGGGGGGACCAGGTTCCCGTGGGAGTCGCGGCCGTCCCAGTACACCTCGTGCCTGCCTGGGCCGAACTCCCCGGCAGCAACAGTGGCCACCAGACGCCCGGCCACGTCCATCACCGTCAGGGTCAGGTGCTCATACCCTGCGGCCTCAAAACGCAGTCTGACGCCACCGGGAGAAGGATTCGGGAAGGCGGGCAAGAGGCGAGACTGCGCAGGCGCCTGTGGATTTTGCGTGGCCACACCGCTGGGATATGCCACTGCCCGCGCCGAAACCGTGACCGGGTGCTGGACGATAAAGGCCAGCTTCTCAGCCTCGCTGCGGGGCAAATTGGCCGGCAAAAAGTAGGCGACAAAACCCAACTCCAAGTTCACGCTATCCTGGCCGCTGCCGCGGAAGATCATGCCATAGTCGCCGTAGGAGACGCCGTCGCCGGTGTCGCCGCCAGCAGTGCCATCGGCCACGCCCCCCTGCTGGCTATCGTGGTAGTAGAGGGCAATGCCCTGCCAGGTGGTGTCGCGGAAAGTAGCGTGGGTAAACATGCTGCCCTGCGGGCCAGTGACCAGGCCCCACTCTCGAATGGGCAGCTGGATCTGGCTGTTCACTGCGTCCGGCACGCCATCGATCGGCACGCCGTCATTGAAGCGGTTGTAGAAGCGCATGCCAACGGCGTTGCTGTTGAAATCCCACGACTGACGGAGGAGTTCCATTTCGATGTAGATGTCGTTCTCCGTGTTGAACGCCGCCTTCAGTTTCTCCGGATCCAAATTGGCGCCGCCCACCACGGCAGCGGAAAACGGGTAGAAGTAGCCCTTGACGTAGAACGCTATGTCATGGAGCACCACCACGCCGAACTTGATCGTCTGGCGAACGGTGCGCACCAGTCGCACCACCGGTCGCGCAGTGTAGCCGAAGTAGTAGCGCCCCACCTCCTGTGCCTGGTACACGTGCAGGTTGTCACGCTCATTCGCGGCTGGAGCCCCGCCAAGACCGACGTAGATGGACTGACCGGTAACATCCATGTAGCCGGCAAAGCGGATCTTCTGCGTGTCGAAAAAGTCCACGCCGCTGCCGTACGGAGGTTTGATGGCCACATCCTCTACCATCCCATTAGTGGAGCTGAGGCGGAGGCGGTACATGGTCGTCTGCACCTCCTGCCGCACCGGGTCGAAGGCAAAGCCGTACGGGTTAGGCACCTGCAGGTTCAGGGTGGAAGACTGGTAGAGGTAGGCGTAGCAACGCCAGGAGGGGTTCACTGGGTCGGCGACCGCAATCTCCCAGCGGCGGTGCTGGCGCGCGTCCGGGTCGTCGAGCCAGGCGTCATCAGGGGCGCGGTCGCCCATGTCCCCCACCAGAAAGACGAGCTCGTCATCGGAGTCAAAGGCCGGGTTCGCATCGGCGGCAATGACGTTGGCGCTCCCCACCTGCACGTAAAAGTCGCGGTGGGCCTCCGCCACCCCAGGCTTGCACGGGTCCTCAGTGTTGTAGACCTCATCGATCTGGAAGGGCATCGGCCGCCAGACACCGGTCCACGCATCGTAGGCGTAGAGGTACAGCTGCTCGATGGGCAGGTCCTCCCAGATCGGCATCTCCCGGTGCTTGACCACCACCGGCTCATACCGGCGCTCCTGATGGAGCTGTTGCGCGCTGACCTGCGCCACCAACAGCACGCACAGCAGCACCGCGGCCACACCCCATACTCTCCACGTGCTCATAGGCACCTCACTCGAAACGCCGCACCCCGCGAGCTTAGCGCAACAGCAGCATCTTGCGCACCAGGGTGCCACCCTCCGTGCGCAGCACTGCCAGGTACACGCCGGAAGGCAGCTCCGCCCCGCCTTCGTCGCGCCCGTCCCATTCCACCTCTTGCCTGCTCCCGCCCGCACCGCTCAGCCTGAAGCGACGCACCTGGTGGCCGGTGCCATCGACGATCTGGAGCTCGGCAGAGGCGCGCGCCGGCAGCTCCACCTGCAGCCTTGTCACAGGATTGAACGGATTCGGGTAGTTCTGGTGGAGCGCCCACGCCGACGGGACACGGTCCGCCTGCCCAGCGGCTACGCCCGACAGGTAGCTCTGCGCCTGCACGTTCACCGCCATGCCGGTCTCCACCCACTCCTTGAGCGCCCCCGCGACAGCAGGGGACTGGTATGCCGGCAGGAAGTAGCAGGTGAGCTCAAAGCTGAGCGCTACGGGAAAGGTCTCACCAGTAAACACGTAGCCAAAGTCGCCGTACGAGACGCCATCGCCGGTATCGCCACCCAAAAGATACTCATGCGTACCGTCTGCCGAGCCGCCTGCGGCATTATCCCAGTAGTAGAGCCCCTGCTGGGAACCAAGGCGAGGCACCTTAGTGACAGTGACAATCGTGCCCTGCTCCCCCGTGACCATGGCCCAGTTGAGCCCGGGCGCTTCCACGGTGCTGACCGGCGTGTCAGGCACACCATCCACAAGCACGCCTTCAGGGTTGTAGGCGTTGTAGAAGCGCATGCCCGACGCGTGAGGTGTAAGGTCCAACGACTGCCGCACCAGGTCCAGTCTGATCTCCACATCTGGCGGCAGGTTCACGCTGTCGATAGCGCCACCAAAGCTCACGCTATGAGGATAGAAGTAGGTGGTGAGCGGAAACCCGACGGGAAGCTGCCACCCCAAGAGCACAAGCCCCACCCACTCCCGGACAACGATGCGCACCGCTCCGGCAAGCACCCTGGTGGAGTCTGGGACCCTGCGGAAGAAGTCCCGCTCATTGCCTGGAGGGTTGCCGCTTTTCCCCAGGTTGAAGGCCAGCCCATCGTACCTGAAGTAGCCCACCATGCGCAGCTTCTGCGTGTCCACCAGGTGCACGCCGGAGCCGCCCCCTTCAGGTTTGATGCGTGCATCGCCAATCAGGCCGGAGGGAGCAAAGCCGACCGCGTAGCTACTCGTCTCCACCCACTCGGAGTCGGGCCCTACCCAGTGCCACGACGCACCATACGGATCCGGCGCGGGCGTGGTGATGGCCGAGCTCACGTAGAGGTAGGCCCAGGCTCTTTGCGTGGGATCCGCTGCGTCAGCCACCTCTATCGCCAAGCGCGGGTGGCTTCTGGACTCCACGTCATCGATCCATGCCTCTGGTGGTGCCTGGTCGCCCAGGTCGCGCACCATGAACACCAGTTGGTCAAAGCCGTCGAATAGCTGGTTATGGGGAAAAGTGAAGAAATCCGTGGAGTCTTTCTCGTCGATCTGGAAAGGGATCGGCTCCCACACGCCTCCCGCTTGTTGGCTGTGGTAGGCAAATAGGTGCAGGTGCGCAACCGGGGTCGCATGGAGCTGAGGAAAAGAGTTCGCGTCGACGACCACCGGCTGCCACGGGCGATCAAGCGTCTTGGCCACCTGGGCAAATGCGGGCATCGCCGCCGCCACGAAGAGGGCACACGCCCCCACCACGACAGACTTTGGCCATCTCATTTGTTGACCTCCAGCTATTTAGCGGCCGCCGGCGTTCGCACGGTACCCGTTGGCCGGGGCAACGAGGCGAACCGTCGGCAAGACCTTCGCCTTCTGCCACGGCCTCTGCCTGCCGCGCACTACTTGATGAGGCGCAGGTTCAGCGGGTAGCGGAAGCGCTCTCCTTCATTGGCCCGCACGGCCGCGATGATGACCTCCACCAGGCCGAAAATGCCCAGCGCTATGAGGAGGGAGATGCCGATGAGCACGAAGCTCAGCAACCCTGCAGCCACGAGGTAGATGGTCAAGCTAATTTGGAAGTTAAGCGACTCTTTGCCCTGGTCGTCCACCAAGGGCAGCTCTTCCTTCTTGATCAGCCAAATCACCAGCGGCGCGATGATGTGGCCAAAGAGGAACACAAAGCCGGCCAGGGCACCGATGTGGCAAAACAGTGCCCAAGTTCTCTCGTCCTTGCTTCCGGTCTGCTCGCTCGTGGCTCCTCCCGGGCGCCTGGTTCACCGCTAAGTAAAAGGTAGTAAAGCGTGCCAATTTGTCGTGTGCGTTCCGTCACGAAACAGAGCTTTCTCCACGCCTCAACGCACTTCAATCAGCTGGTATGCAGTAGTGCCTAAGCCAATAGCCTCGGCGTGGGCCAGCTGCACCATCCCGTCCACCTTGGGATAAGCCATCTGGTGCAATGGCCTGCCCACCCGTTGGGCAATGAGGTCCAGCGCAGCCTTGTCAATGGCCACCGGATCGCGGCTGGCCAGCACGCCAATGTCCGCAAACAGCGGCGACTGCGCCACAGCCAGGCAGTCGCAGTCTTTGGTCACAGAAACGATAAAGTTGAAGCACAGCACCTTGTCCCGCCGCTGGATGACGGCGCCGAGGGCATGCTCAGCGATCTTGCGCTGCAGGTCATCGCCCGCAACCTTCCAGTCGTAGCGGATGGCATCGAAGCGGCAGGTAGTGAGGCATTCGCCGCAGCCGATGCACCCCTGGCTGGCGATGAAGGCCACCCCGTCGCCCATTTCGATGGTTTGCTCCGGGCACCAGCGCACGCACTCACCGCAGCCGGTACAGGCTTCGGGCTTGACCTGCGGTTTCATGGCCGAGTGCTGGCGCAGCTTGCCGCGTCTGCTGGCCATCCCCATACCCAAGTTCTTGATGGTTGCGCCAAGGCCGGCCGCCACATGCCCAGTCACATGGCTGACCACCACCAGCGCATTGGCGCGCATGGCCTCACGGGCCAAGGAAACTTCTGCAAACAGCTTACCAGGGATAGGGACGGCGACTTCGTTGTCCCCGAATACCCCGTCCGCCATCACCACGGGCGCCCCCGTTGCCTCCAAGGTGAAGCCATGCGCGTGCGCCAGCTCCAGATGCGTGATGGCGTTGTTCCTGGGGCTTCGGTACAGCACACAGGTGTCCGTCAGAAACGGCCGTCCCCCACACTCCTTGATGAACGAGACTATGGGTGGCACCAGAGAGGGCGGCAGGTGGGTGCCATTTCCCTCTTCGCCAAAGTGGAGCTTGACCGCTACATAGTCTTTGGGCGCCACCACCTGGCGCATGCCGGCCTTGTGACAAAGGCGGTGCAGGGTGCCCTCGACAACTGCCGGCGGGTCCTGCCTGCGGAGTGGGGCAAAGTAAACAGTGCTGAGGGCAGGTCGTTCGGTCATGGACTCGAAGCGCGTTAGTCGTCGGCTTGCCGTGTGGACTGAAAAGACCGGAGCAAGAGGTGCTCACGGCCTTCACAACATCTGGTGGAGACGGTGGGAATCGAACCCACGTCCGAAAGCCCGGTCTTAGAGACCTCTACATGCTTAGCCCGTTGCTTGCTCTCGCCTGCTCCAGGCGCAACCGGCCAAGCCCGGAGCGGGCCAGCTCAGGGAAGATTCGCCAAGGACGCCTGAGCATCGTCCTCAGCTATCCCACTGTCAGCGACGCCCCGGCACGGGCCCAGTGGGCTAAGCCCGCAAGGGACGTGGCTGCACTAATTAGGCAGCCAGAGCATACGCATTGTCTGCGTTTACATTTAGCTTCCAGCGGTTTTACGAGGTGCTGGAACCTCGGCATGCAGTCTCTAACCCCGCGACTCCCGTCGAAACCATGTCGTCCCCATAGTTAGCCAGTAGCGAGAGAAAACGGGCCGCGTCGGGGTTTTCAGCTGGCGCTAAAAATATACAACCGGGAAGGCAAAGAAGCAAGGTCTTTTTCGGGCAGAGCAAGAAGGCAAAACTCGAGGAGTACGCACCTGGAGCCTGGGCAAGAACTCTGCCCCGCAACTTCTGCCATGCCGCTTCGCCTTCCCGTTCCTCAGCCACGGGAACCTGTGAACCGGTTAGCTCCGAGGAAGCCCGCGCCCGAGCGCGCTCACTGCCCTGTCGGCGGCAACAAGGCTCCGCACCTGGGCTTTGGCGACTACGCAGCGCCATTCCCCTCCTACTGGATGCTGAAGAGTCCCCACTCACCAAGAGGGTCGAGCCGCCCGTCTGCAGAAATCGCTCCGCTCGCCAGACCCGTCGCGCTGAGGCAACTCACACGCGAATGCCTGCCGCCCGAACTTGTCCAAGGCCGGTGCCAAGCGACAACGGTAAGCAGGTACGCCGCACCCTCAGAGTCCAGCAGCAGCCCCCTGCTGCCCAGCTCAGTCCGGCAACCAAAGCTACCCCCACTTGAGTTGACCCTGGCGATCAAAGCACAGGAGGAGATTGCCCTTCCCGACCGCACGGATGCTTTCGTCCGGCCTCAAAGCCATGTTCCCGGCCACGTACAGGGACTCGTCGGTCTTCCAGCGCAGCGCCCGTTGGCCACTCAAGGCACAGAAGAGGCAGGCACTCTGCTCCTTCGGCCTGGTGCGGGACAGGTTGTCTTCACCATCGATTGCTGGGCAGGATAGCCATGAGGCCCTTGCCTCCCACAGCTAAGCCCCTTGAGGGCCTCCAGGGCGATGGGGAGCCGGGGAAGCAGAGCCGCGGGTCATTGGGTACACGGTACAGTGCAGGCCGCGCGGCGAGTAGTCCCACAAGCAGCAACGTCGCCCCAGGAAAGTAGGCAAGCCCCCGCGGATAGTTCGCGGAAAGGCTATGCACGGCAAGGAAGACGGGCGGCGCCTGGGCGATCGACCCGCGGAGACCATCAACCCGCTTGCGCGCAGCCTGCCCCTGGCAACTCGCACGGTGCCCGCACAGCCCTTCCTCATTGGCCCAGGGTGGCAAAGCAAGGCAGGCTTTCGTTGCCGTCACGGTCCACGGCAGCGACGGCAAAGAAATAATCGTCGATGCACAACCCTTTGATGGCGGCCACGGTGGCGTTGCGCACAAACAGTTCCTTCTGCCAGACTGGGGAGGTGGTCTGCCGGATGTAGACCTTGTAGCCGGCCAGGTCGTTCATGGGGGCCGGGTCGTTCCAGCTCAGGCGGGCATCATAGCCCTGGCCGCGGTCGAGCTTCACCTGTTGCGGTGGCCTGGGCGACAACGCCAAGCCGGCGGCCACCGCACCCACGGCTTTGGTCACGCGGGCCAAGTAGCTATAGGAGAGGAACTCCGGCAGATCGCCGTATTGCACGCCACCTTCAATACGCACCAATTGATGCTGGTGGCCAAAGTGCTCGTTGGCTTCGGTGAAGCGCACCGCAGCAAAACCTGCGCGGTTGAAAGAGAGGTGATCGCCTCCCCGTCCCGGACGGTCGGGTCTGAAGACCAGAGACACCGCGAGGTCAGGAAGATAGGTCTCCGCCTGCGCCTTTGCATAGCGGGATAGCTGGCGGGAGGGCGAGTCGCTTTCGCCGCCCATGCGCCACCTTCTCCGTGCCTCTTCTTCGCTCTCGGTGTAGCTGACCCCTTCGGAGAAGCAGCGCACGCGCGAGCTGTCCACCAGGCCGTTGCCGCCCACGACGTTGCCGATCATGTCCATAGAGAGCACCGCCATCGGCTCCCATCCCCGCTGCTGCACTTGCTCCGCCAAACGCGCACTGCCCAGGAGTCCCTGTTCCTCACCGGCCACGGCAGCAAACACGAGGGTGGCTTCGAACCTGTACAGGCACAGCACGCGCGCCAGCTCCAGCAGCGCTGCCACGCCGCTGCCGTCGTCATTTGCGCCCGGAGCAGAGGCCATCGCATCCTTTGCTTCCCCAGACCTGGAATCATAGTGGGCGCAGAGCAGGACCACGCGCGACTGCAGCTGGGGGTCGGGCGCGGGAAGGATGGCCAGCACATTCACCAAAGTTCCCATGCCCATGCCGGGTATCTGCTGATGCCAGCGGTCGCACTCCACCTGCAGCCGGCCGCCGCAGGCGGCGCGGTAGGAGCGGAATCTGCGCTCCAGCCAGCGCCGCGCTGCCCCAATCCCACGGTGGTCGGAGGTCGTGTCCGAAAGGGTATGCCTGGTCTCGAACGAGGCCAAAGTGGCGACCAAGGACTCGAGCGTGTCAGGCGAGATTTGGGCCAACATCTTGGCGATGACCGGGTTGGAGCTCATCTTAGCATCTGCCAATTCCGCAAAGGAAGGGGGGACGACCTCCTCAACGGCTCTTTCTGTGCGCCTGGCGCAGGCGCTCAGTGCAAAGATCGCCAACGCAACAAGGGCAAATCTGTTGGGCGTGTTCATTGCGTGCACCTCGCATCTTGCTCTTGCCCCGCGCCCCTGTCCTGTCCACCCACTGTTCGGGTCCCCGATCTGTCGACTTGCTGAACTATTATAGCCAAATCGTAGCAGAGATGCAAGACAAAAATGCGCCGCCGCCAGAATCAGGGCGGCAAAAGTTGTGTTGACTTTGCCGCAGAAATTTCATATCTTGCCCGCGACGGTTTCACGGCTCGACGCAAGCAAGGAAGGAGAACAAGATGAGAAAGCTCTTACTCGCCACCATTACGCTTTCGCTCCTGGCTGCTCAAGCCTGTGGCGGGAAAGGCACCCGTCGCGGTTACCTGCTCATTGTCGGGGGAGGAGCCAGGCCACGGCCGGCGGTGGAGGAATTCGTTCGTCTGTGCCAGGGTGGTCCCATCCTGGTCATCACCAGCGCCAGCGCCTCTCCGGAAGAAGCGGGCCCCGCTGTGGTCCGCCAGTTTCAGGAAGCGGGTGGCCAGCAGGTGAGCTGGTTGCACATCGCCGGGCCCGACACCGCCAACGCCGACTCTACCGTGGCCCGCATCGTTGCTGCGCGCGGCGTCTTTTTCACCGGGGGCGTGCAGACCCGGCTCATGGAGCGCATCGGCGGCACGCGTGCCGAGGAGGCTCTGCGCTCCCTGTACTTTGAGCGAGGCGGCCTCATCGGCGGCACCAGCGCGGGCGCAGCGGTACTGAGCGAGGTGATGATCACCGGCGACGGCGACCTCAGCAAGATCGAAAAGGGCAACATCGTCACCGCGCGTGGCCTGGGCTTTCTCAGCAACTGCATCGTGGATCAGCATTTCGTGGCCCGCCAGCGCAACAACCGCCTGCTCAGCCTGGTGATGGAAAAGCGCCTCATCGGCCTGGGCATCGATGAAGACACCGCGGTTCTCTACTCCCCGGACGACAGCTTTCGCGTCTACGGCGAGGGGTCGGTGCTGGTCTACGACCCCCGCCATGCCTCTGTGCCGCCGGCACCTGCATCAAAGCGGCTGACCATGCAAGGCATCAAGCTCGCGGTGCTCAAGGCCGGGCAGACCTTCGACCTCCGCCGTGGCCGAGTGAGGTGAACGCCATGAAACTGAGCCAGTTAAAGCTTCCTCACACGCTGGTGCTGATTTCCGGCATCATGCTGGTGGTCGCTGCCCTCACCTGGGTGATCCCGGGCGGCCGCTACCAGCGCCACCTCGATGCCAATGGCCGAGAGATTGTGGAAGAGGGGACCTTCGCCTTCGTCGCACGCAAACCGCAAGGTCTCTTTGCCGCGCTCAAGGCCCCCCTTGTCGGCATCCGTCAGACCGCCGACATTATCGGCTTTATCCTCATCATCGGGGGCGTCTTTGCCATCATCCAAAAAACGCAGGTCATTGACGCGGCGATCGCGCGCGTGGCCACACGCCTCCGTCACCGCGGCATGATCGTCATCCCCACAGGGATGCTTCTTTTCTCGGTCTTTGGCGCGCTCTTTGGCATGAGCGAGGAGGTAATCCCCTTCATCCCCATTTTCATCCCCTTAGCCATGGCCTTGGGCTACGATAGCATCGTCGGCGTGTGCATCCCCTTCTTGGGCGCCGGTCTCGGCTTTGCCGGCGCCATGCTCAATCCCTTTACCATCGGCATCGCCCAGGGGATTTCCGGCTTGCCTCTGTTCTCGGGGATGGGCTATCGCCTCATTGTCTGGATAGTGTCCACGGCGCTCGGCACCGGGCTAGTGATGCTTTATGCCGCCAAAGTGAAGAAGCGTCCGGAAACCAGCCCGGTGTACGCCATAGACCAGACGCGGGCGAGAGTGGCCGGCGATAGCGATGCCGTGGCCCCGCGCCCGAGTGGCCGCCACCGGCTCGTGGTGGCGCTCTTCATCCTGGCGTTGCTCGTCATGATCGTCGGCGTCATGAAGTTCCAGTGGTTCATCCCGGAAATTGCGGCGGTCTTCTTGGGTCTGGGGATCGCCACGGGCCTTGCTGCCCGTCTGTCCGTGAACAGCATTGCCGAGAGTTTCGTCGCCGGCGCTCGCGACCTGGTAGGCGCGGCGCTGGTGGTCGGCTTCGCTCGCGCCATCCTTGTGCTAGCCACTGACGGCCAGATTGTGGACACCATCATGTACGCCCTGTCCAGCGCCATCTCGCGCCTGCATCCGGTCCTTGCCGCACAGCTCATGTACGTGGCCCAGACCGTGCTGAACTTCTTCGTTCCCTCAGGAAGCGGGAAGGCGGCCCTCACCATGCCCATCATGGCGCCGCTTGCCGACCTCATCGGCATCACCCGGCAGACGGCAGTGCTGGCCTATCAACTGGGGGACGGCTACACCAACATGATCATCCCCACCTCCGGGGTGACGATGGCGGTATTGGGCATGGCAAAGATCCCCTGGGAGCAGTGGGCACGCTGGCTTTTGCCCATCGAAGTGGCGCTGTTTGTGCTCGGGCTGCTGCTGGTCATTCCTCCGGTGCTGCTCGGATGGGGGCCATTCTGAGGCAAGCTCCATGCGCCCCCTCCGAGCTGGCGAGGTGGAGAAACGCCTTGACGGGGGAGGGGTTTTTTCATAAAATTCACGAGGCCCGTTCGCGGCGGGTCTTCCACTAACTGCCATGCTGGTCACGAGGGTGGTAAGATGTCCCATAACCTTGCTCCGTGCATGGATGACAGCCTGCCTGGGCCGGGGTAGCGGGCACCGCCGTCCGGGCAACGGGCCTCCCTGGCAACGGCGCGATGCTTGCCTTCCCGCGCGAGGAGCCTCGCACTTTCCCAATTTTCCCCGCATCTTGCAGGCGCGCGTTTTCCCGGGCAGGCGCATGGGGGGTACCGCGCAAGGCAGCTGTTGCCTGTATTTTTGGTCAAAAGGCAATGCCATGAGCTCAAGGAGTGACCAATGGCCGCAATGCCAACGTTAAGCACCGCTCGGCTAATCCTCCGCCCGTTCAGGCTTGACGACGCCCCCGTCGTCCGAGAACTGGCCGGCGCTCGGGAAGTGGCGGCAACTACCACTGCTATCCCTCATCCCTATGGGGATGGCGTGGCCGAACAGTGGATTGCCACCCACCAGCAAGCGTATGACAACGGGCAGGCCCTTACCCTGGCCATCACCCTCAGGGATAGCGGGAAACTCATCGGCGCAATCCATGCAGCAATCGACGCCACCAACAAGCTCGCCGAGCTCGGCTATTGGGTGGGCAGGCCCTATTGGAACCAGGGGTATTGCACAGACGCTGCCAAGGCCATGGTGGACTATGCCTTTCGCGTGCTGGGTATGAACCGCGTGCAGGCGCGGCACATGACCAAGAACCCGGCTTCAGGGCGGGTGACGCAAAGAATCGGAATGCGTTACGAGGGCACGCTTCGGCAATCGCTCTTCCGCTGGGGCACCTTCGAAGACGCGGCGATCTACGCCATCCTGAGAGAGGAGTGGTCCCTGGGGCAAAGGGCCGCCGCAGCAAGAGGTGAGCCCTCTGCTGAGTGACGCAGCGTGTCCGCCCCTTGCAGCGGGGAACTGATCCATTTTGTGCCGGCAGGGCACTTGTGGAGGAGACAAAGGTGGACATTCAAACGCTGGAAACCTGGCTATGGGACGCCGCCTGCGCCATTCGCGGGCCGGTAGATGCGCCGAAGTTTAAGGACTATATCCTGCCGCTGGTCTTTTTGAAGCGGCTTTCCGATGTGTTCGAGGATGAACTGGCGCGCCTGAGCGAGGAGTACGGCGATGCCAGGGTGGCGTCGCGCATTGTAGAAGAGGAGCGCGAACGGGGGATCATCGCCGCTGGCCGCGGCTCGGTTCGGTTCTACATCCCCGAACACGCCCGCTGGCCCAGCATCCGCCAGCAGACCACCGGCCTGGGGCAGTATCTGACCGATGCGGTGCGGGCGGTGGCGCGCGAAAACCCGCGCCTTTCGGGCGTCATCGAGCTGGTGGACTTTAACGCCACCGCCGCCGGTCAGCGCGTTGTGGCTGATGAGTACCTGGCCGGCTTGGTGGACGTGCTCTCTCGTCACCGCCTGGGGCCTGGAGACGTCGAGCCCGACATCCTCGGCCGCGCCTATGAGTACTTGCTGCGCAAGTTCGCTGAAGGCCAAGGGCAAAGCGCGGGGGAATTCTACACCCCGCGCGAAGTGGGGGTGCTGATGGCGCGCATTCTGGAACCTGAGCCCGGCATGAGGGTGTACGACCCCACCTGCGGTTCTGGGGGGCTACTCATCAAGTGTCACCTGCGCCTGCTGGAGACCCATGGCGAGCACCAGAACGGCCGCCGACGCTTACCCCCCCGCCATGCGCCCCTGCGCCTCCACGGCCAGGAAATCAACCCGGCCACCTTTGCCATGGCGCGCATGAACGCCGTCATCCACGACATGGAGGCTGACATCCGCCTCGGTGACACCATGCGCAACCCAGCCTTTCGCGACCAGGCCGGTCGGTTAATAACCTTCGACCTCGTGACCGCCAATCCCATGTGGAATCAAGATTTTTCGGCCGAAATCTACGAGAACGACCTCTATGAGCGGTTTCGGTTCGGCGTTCCGCCGTCGTCCAGCGCCGATTGGGGCTGGTTGCAGCACATGCTGGCATCGCTCAACGCGCGCGGACGGATGGCGGTGGTGCTGGATACCGGCGCGGTCAGCCGCGGCAGCGGCAATCAAGGCTCCAACCGCGAGCGCGACATCCGCAAGGCCTTCGTCGAGGCGGATCTCATCGAGGCGGTGCTGCTGCTCCCGGAAAATCTCTTTTACAACACCACCGCGCCGGGGGTGATCATCGTCATCAATCGCCGCAAGCGCCAGGCGGGCGAGATTCTGCTCATCAATGCCGGCAAACTGTTTGCCAAAGGGCGGCCCAAGAACTACCTGGCGGAGGAGCATATCGAGACCATCGCCCGGCTGTATCACGACTGGCGCGCCGAGACGGGATTGTCGGCGGTCATCTCCCGCGAAGAGGCTGCCCGCAACGATTACAACCTTTCGCCCAGCCGCTACGTGAGCACGGACGGCGGCGAGGAAGTCCTGCCGCTGGAAGAGGCCCTGGTGCGCCTGGAGGAGGCCGAGGAAGAGCGCACCGAGGCGGTACGGGCGCTGCGCGAGGTGTTGGCCGGCTTGGGGTTTGGGGGTATGGAGGTGCCCTCATGACCCCTTACGATCCCGACCGCCACCATCGCCGGTCCATCCGGTTGAAGGGGTACGATTACACCCAACCGGGGGCGTATTTCATCCCCATCTGCGCCCACGAACGCGCCTCCCTGTTCGGGGCCGTGGTGGGTGGGGAGATGGTGTTGAATGAATACGGGCGTATTGTACAGACGTGTTGGGATGCTATTCCCAACCATTTTCCGCACGCGGAATTGGACGCCTTCGTGGTGATGCAAAATCACGTTCATGGGATGCTTTGGATTGTGGAAACCGATGGCGCGCGAAACCGCGTAAGGGCGACACATGCGTGGCCCTTACCGAGAAACGCCCGCCCATCCGGACCGGCATCGGGGGCGCTGGGGGCTATCGTTGGATCGTTCAAATCCGCCGTCACCCGTCGCATCAACGCCCTGCGGGGCACGCCCGGCCCGCCCGTGTGGCAACGCAACTATCACCAACACATCCTCCGCAACGAAGGCGCCCTGAACACCATTCGCCGCTACATCGCCGAAAATCCGCTGCGCTGGCACCTGGACCGCTACAACGCCGCCACGGTTGGCCCCGCCCCCCCAGGCCCGCGCCCGACCTGGTAGGGGCGACCCGGCGGGTCGCCCCTACAAAACCAACGACCTGGATACGCCGGAGGAGGCACAACCATGACCCGCCCCACTCCACCCGAGGCTCCAACCGACCTCCCCGACGGCTTCAAAATGACCGCACTCGGCCCCCTGCCCGCTTACTGGCAGGTGGTGCGGTTGGGGGAGGTGGCGGAGACCAAAAGCGGAGGAACTCCTGACCGAAAAAGAGATGAATACTTTGGAGGGCAAATACCCTGGGTGAAATCTGGCGAACTAAGAGATGCCGCGATTGAATTTACAGAAGAGAGCCTTACGGAATTGGGGTTACTGAATTCCAGCGCTAGAATTTTCCCAAAAGGAACTTTACTGGTTGCAATGTATGGCGCTACCACAGGAAAAGTTGGATTGTTGAAGATAAATGCCGCTACCAACCAGGCTGTTTGCGCAATATTTCCCCATAAGGAGATGTCTTCGGAATACTTGTTCTACACGTTCATTCGTCGCCGAGATGAGTTGTTGACTGAACGTTATGGCGGCGCTCAGCCAAATATTAGTCAAACTGTTCTGAAAAATTTTCCCATCCCCCTCCCCCCTCTCCCCGAGCAACGCGCCATTGCCCATGTGCTGCGCGCGGTGCAGCGGGCGCAGGAGGCGAGTGAGCGGGTCATCGCCGCGCTGCGCGAACTGAAGCGCAGCCTGATGCGCCACCTGTCCACCTACGGCCCCGTGCCGCTCGACCGGGCCGCTCAGGTGCCGCTGCAGGAGACCGAACTTGGTCCCCTGCCGGCACACTGGCGGGTGGTGAGGTTGGGGGAGGTTGTTGAGATTCTCGACCACATAAGAATTCCTCTGAATGAGAAAGAGAGACAGCGACGTAAGGGGATTTACCCGTATTGTGGCGCAAATGGCATTCTAGACTTTATCGACGACTACCTGTTTGATGGAGAATTTGTTTTGTTGGCTGAAGATGAAGGATATTGGGGAGCGTGTGAACAATCTGCTTACATAATGCAGGGCAAGTTCTGGGTTAACAATCATGCCCATGTACTCAAGGGCATTCCAGACAAGTTGGATAATTGGTTCCTGATGCATGTGCTGCACTGGATGGATATCTCCATGTTTATTAGTGGCACGACGCGAGGAAAATTATCCCAGGGGGTAATGAGAAATCTTCCCATCCCCCTCCCCCCGCTCTCCGAGCAGCGCGAAATCGCCCGCATCCTGCAGGCGGTGGATCGGGGCCTGGCGGCGGAGGAGGCGCAGGTGCGTGCGGCGCAGGAACTCTTCCGCTCGCTGCTGCACCAGTTGATGAGCGCCCGGCGACAGTTGCCGGCGTCGTTCGTAGCGCGTGTTCGGCAGGAGGAACCTCGTGTGTCCGTATGACCCAACCCGTCACCACCGGCGTTCCATTCGCCTGAAAGGGTACGATTACACCCAACCCGGGGCGTATTTCATCACCATCGTCACGCACGACCGAACGCACCTGTTCGGTCGTGTGGTGGACGGGGTGATGCGGCTCAATGCGCTGGGTGAAATGGTGCGCGAGGAATGGTTTAAAACCGCGCGGATTCGTCCGTATGTGCCATTGCGGGCCGATGAATTCGTGGTCATGCCCAATCACATTCACGGCATCATTTGGATCGTTGATGTAGGGGCGACCCGACGGGTCGCCCCTACATCGGTTGGCCATACGAAACGGCCATGTGGTCCGGTTCCATCACCCATTGGCGCGATTGTTTGCCAATTCAAATCTGCGGTCACCAAACGAACCAATGCGTTATCCAACACCTATGGCGTTTCTCTGTGGCAACGGAACTATTATGAACACATTATTCGTAATGATAAAACTTTGGAAGTCATTCGCCAATATATTGCCGAAAACCCGTTGCGTTTGCATCTGGATCGCTATAACCCGGAGCGCACAGGCGATGATCCATTGGCACAAAAGATCTGGGAGACGATCCAGGGGGCACAGCAGCGCGGTACTTCTACAAGTCCCCATCTTTTGGAGGACACACCATGACCATCTCCTCCGAACGCCACATTGTTCAAAACCCGCTCATCCGCTACGCCACTGAAGCAGGTTGGGAATACCTTTCCCCCGGCGAGGCGCTGCGTCTGCGCGGGGGCGAGGGGGTCCCCGTGCTGCGGTCGGTGCTCATCGAGCAGATCCAGCGTCTCAACCCGGGCGTGGTGGATTCCGTCAGCAAAGCCGAGGAGGTGGTCGGCCGCCTGGTGCGCATCCGCCCCAACATCGAGGGGAACCTGGGAGTATCTGAAGGGGCTGAAAACCGTGTTTGTGGAGGCCGAGCGGCGGGAACGCAACTTGCGCCTTTTGGACGCCGAGCGCCCAGAGGCCAACATTCTCCACGTCACCGACGAATTCCGCTTTGTGAGCGGCCGAACCGCCATCCGTGCAGATGTGGTGTTTCTTGTGAACGGCGTCCCTGTGATCGTGGGGGAAACCAAGGCCGCCACCCGGCCGGAAGGCATCGCCGAGGCCTTTGACCAGATTCGGCGCTACCACGAGCAAGGCCCCGAACTGATGGCCGAGGCGCAGCTCTTCGCCCTGACCCACCTGGTGCAATTCTTCTACGGCCCCACCTGGTCGCTCTCGCGCAAGACGCTGTTCAACTGGCGGGCCGAGGTGGGGGCGCAGAGCGGTGCGCCCCTGCCCGATTACGAAACCCTGGTGAAGTCCTTCGTTGCCCCGCGGCGCGTGCTGCGCGTGCTCACCGATTACATCCTCTTCGCCCGCAAGGATGGCGAACTGCAAAAGATCGTCCTGCGCCCGCACCAGATGCGCGCCACCGAGCGCGTCCTGGCGAGTTCCTATCAGGCAGTGACCGCCCCCGAGGCGCCCCGCCGCGGCCTGATCTGGCACACGCAAGGCTCCGGCAAAACCTACACCATGCTGACCATCGCCCGCCGCCTGATCGAGGACGGACGTTTCGACAATCCCACCGTGCTGCTCATCGTCGATCGCAACGAACTGGAGAGCCAACTGTTCCAGAACCTGGAAGCGGTCGGTTTCGGACGGGTGCACCTGGCGCGCTCCAAACGTCACCTGCGCGACCTGCTTCAGGCTGACACGCGCGGCCTCATCGTCTCGATGATCCACAAATTCGACGCCATGCCCGCCAACCTCTGCCCGCGGCGCAACGTCTTCGTGTTGGTGGACGAAGCCCATCGCTCCACCGGCGGCGGCCTGGGCAACTACCTGATGGGCGCGCTGCCCAACGCCGTCTTCATCGGCTTCACCGGTACACCCATTGACCGCAGCGTCCACGGCAAGGGCACCTTTAAGACCTTCGGCGCCGATGATGCGGGCGACCCGCGGGGTCGCCCCTACCTGGACAAATACTCGATTCGCCAGTCTACTGAGGACGGTACCACCGTGCCGCTGCACTATCAGATGGCGCCCAACGACCTGGTGGTGGACCGCGAAGCCATGGAACAGGAATTCTGGGCCGTGGCGGAACTGGAGGGCGTGGCCGATGTGCAAGAACTCAACCGGGTGCTTGACCGCGCCGTCACCCTCAAGAACATGCTCAAAAACCGCGAGCGGGTGGGCAAAATCGCCCGCTTCGTGGCGAAGCACTTTCCCGACTATGTCGCGCCGATGGGTTACAAGGCCTTCGTGGTGGCGGTGGCTCGGGAGGCCTGCTGCCTGTACAAGGAGGCCCTGGATCGCTACCTGCCGGCGGAGATGAGCCGGGTGGTGATCAGCCGCGGGTGCAATGACCCGGCCGAACTGCGGCACTATCACCTGAGCGATGAGCAAGAAGCCGTCGTGCGCAAGGCGTTCCGCAAACCGGACGAGGAGCCACAGATCCTCATCGTCACCGAAAAACCGCTCACCGGCTACGACGCGCCGATCCTATACTGCATGTACCTGGACAAACCCATGCGGGCCCATGTGCTGCTCCAGGCGATTGCCCGGGTCAATCGCCCCTATGAGGACGAATCCGGTCGCCGCAAGACCAGCGGGCTGATTCTCGACTTCGTCGGCGTCTTCGAGAACCTGGAGCGGGCGCTGGCCTTCGACTCCCAGGATGTCAGCGGGGTAGTCGAGGGCATCGAGGTGCTCCAGCGGCGCTTTGCGGAGTTGATTTCACAGGGGCGCGTCGAATATCTCACCACAGAGCACACGGAGAACACAGAGCCCTCATATTCTTCATCTATGCCCTCTGTGCTGAACAACGACAAAATCGCCGAAGCCATTCTGCTGCGCTTCCGCGAGAAAGAAACCCGCGAGGCCTTCTACCGCTTCTTCCGCGAACTGGAAGAACTCTACGAAATCCTCTCGCCCGATCCCCTCCTGCGTCCCTACCTGGAAGACTACCAGCGGCTGGTAGCGATGTACCGCCTGCTGCGGGCGGCCTACGAGCCGCACGTGCCGGTGGACAAATCCTTCCTGCGCAAGACCGCCGGGATCGTGCAGAAGCACACGGCCACCGCCGCGGTGCGCGAACCGTCGCCCACCTGGGCGATCGGGGCCGGAGCGCTTTTGGCCCTCATCGCCGAGGACAAACCGGATACGGTCAAGGTGTTCAACCTGCTCAGGGAACTGCATCGCCTGGTGGAAGCCAGGGGCAAGGAGGAGCCGCATTTGATCCCCATCGGCGAGCGCGCCGAGGCCATCCGCCGCGCCTTCGAGGAACGGCAGGTGAACAGCCAGCAGGCATTGCAGGAACTCTCCGCTCTGGTTCGCGATCTTCAGGAAGCCCAGGAGCAGCGCCGGGAGAGCCATCTTTCCCCCGAGGCCTTTGCCGTGGCCTGGTGGCTGCGAGTGCAAAAAGGATTCGCTGCGGCACCGGTCGAACGCCTGGCAGTTGCAGTCGAGCCGGCCTTCCTGGAGTTTCCCCATTGGGCGGTGAGCGAAGCGCAGGAACGGGAATTGCGCCGACGACTTTACCGTGAACTGGTACAGGCGGGGGTCAAAGATGTGGTCGCCTGGGCCGATGAGATGCTGACCCTGCTCAGGAGGGCCGCGCAATGAAGCTCACGAGCGATGAACCCCCGGGCTTGTCCGGAGCACCCTTGCAGGAGGCTGTAGCACGGGACATCCTTCTGGCCGAAGTCCACGCCTGGGCGCGGCGCATCGGTGTGGAAGAGCGCATCCGGGAAATTCACCTTCGTCCGATGAAGCGCAAGTGGGCCAGCCTCTCTTCCCGTGGGCGCCTTACCCTGAGCGTTGAACCGCTGACCCAAACCCCTGCCTTTCGCCGGCAGGTCATGGTGCACGAGCTGGTGCACCTCAAGGTGCCCAACCACGGCCGGCTCTTCAAGGCCCTGGTGAAAGCGTATCTGGCAGAGGCGCAAGATGCGCCGCGCCATCCATCGGGGCCGCCTCCTGCGCCTTTCCAAGGGTGTGCCCGTCATGGGGCCTGAAAGGTAACAACCGGAACCTTTGTCTCCAACTAATCGGTTGATTTTTTGCCGCCAGTTCGCTATATTTGCGCCCGAGTTTTGTGGCAAGAACAAAGCGAGGCTTTCACCATGTTGACGTACCTTGCGCAGGTCATTTGGTTTCTGAACGCAGTGGGCTACGCACGTCTGGAGGACAGCTAAGGAGATGAGCATGGAAGGAGCAGTGGTCTTTCCTCGCGCCGCCGTTCGTTGCTCCCCTCGGCGGTTCCGCACCCTTCGTTTCATCCCTTGCGTCGCGTCACCTCCCCACAATCGTCAGGTTACCTGTTCGCTGCTTGCCCACTTTGCCACGGGCTTGAGTACGCGCGCCTAATCGCGGCAAAGTCCTTGTGCGCAGGCTTACCACCTGCACCTGTTCGGCTCGCGCGCAGCGGCCTCGATCTCCAGCGCCCCTTGACTGACAACGGGAGGAAATGTGAAGATGTTTGTGCCTACGAAAATGTTTTTGACCAAGGGTGTCGGTGTGCACCGCGAGGAACTGCAGTCGTTCGAGTTGGCTTTGCGCCACGCGGGCATTCAGTTCTTGAATATTGTCTCGGTGAGCAGCATCCTGCCGCCGGGGTGCAAGATTCTCTCGCGGGAGCGCGGGCTGTCGCTGCTCAAGCCTGGGCAGATCGCCTTCTGCGTCATCGCGCGCGCCAGTAGCAACGAGCCCCGTCGGCAGATTGCTGCCTCTGTGGGCGTGGCCATCCCGGCCGACAAGACGATGTACGGCTACTTGAGCGAACATCACGCCTTTGGCCAGACGGAGAAAGAGGCCGGCGACTATGCCGAAGACTTGGCCGCCGCCATGCTCGCCTCCACCTTGGGCGTGGAATTCGACGAAGACGAAAGCTGGGACAACAAGCGGCAGATCTGGAAAATCAGCGGCAAGATCGTGCACAGCCGCAACATCACGCAGTCGGCCAACGTGGACAAGGAAGGCAAGTGGACCACGGTGGTAGCTGCCGCCGTTCTTCTCCCCTGATTAGGAGCGCTGCATGGCAAGACGGAGCAAGTCGCCTTACCTGCGCGGACCGCGCATTAAACCGGCGCCCATCGCCGGCACCATCTCGGTGACTGAGCTGGTGGACAAGACCTTCTTAGCCTACAACGCCGCCCGCCTCAGGGAGGCGGCGCACCTGCTGGTGGAGAAGGTCTTGCGCGAAGAGGTGACGGTTGGCCTCAGCCTGTCCGGTGCGCTGACCCCTGCCGGGCTCGGGCTGTCGTGCATCGTGCCCCTTATCGAGCACGGCTTCGTGGACTGGATAACCTCCACGGGCGCCAATCTCTACCACGACGCGCACTTTGCCTTGGACCTGGCCTTGCACGCCGGCTCACCTTTTGTGCCGGACCCTGAGCTGCGCAAGCACGGTGTCATCCGTATCTACGACGTGCTGTTCGACTACGAGGTGCTGCTCACTACCGACCGCTATCTCCGCGAGGTGACCGCGGCGCCGGAGTTCGATATGCCCATGACCACTGCGCAGCTGCATCACCTTTTGGGCAAGTACCTGGCCAAGCGCAACGAAGCCCTCGGCGTGCAGACAGAGTCCATTCTGGTGGCGGCCTACAGGCACGGGGTGCCCGTCTACACACCTTCGCCCGGGGACTCGTCCATCGGCATGAACTTGGCCGAGCACTCGTTGCGCGGCAGACCGCGCCTGCTGGACGTGATGGCCGATGTTAACGAGACGGCGGCCATCGTCTACGACGCCAAGCGCAAAGGTGGCAAGAGTGCCGTGGTCATCCTGGGCGGAGGCGCCCCCAAGAACTTTCTCCTGCAGACCGAGCCGCAGATTCAGGAAGTGTTGGGGATTCCGGAGAAGGGGCACGACTACTTCATTCAGATTACCGATGCGCGGCCGGATACGGGTGGCCTTTCCGGTGCCACGCCCAGCGAGGCAGTCAGCTGGGGTAAAGTCAACCCGGCGCAATTGCCGGACACGGTGGTCTGCTACGTGGACACCACCATCGCTCTGCCGCTCCTCACCGCCTACGTGCTGGCTAACGCCAAGCCGCGCGTGCATAAGCGACTGTACGACCGGCGGGATCAGCTTCTGCAGGCCCTGCGCCAGGACTTCCAGAAGCGGCAGCGTCGCAAGAGGTGAGAGGGGCGCCATGAGGCAAGGCGTGCTGCTCAACTTTGGGGGGATCGAGGACCCAGGCACCTACGAGGCGGCTCGCTGCGTGGTGCTGCCGGTGCCGTACGACTCGACCACCTCCTACCAGCCCGGGACGCGGCGCGGCCCGTTGGCCATTTTAGAGGCCTCCGGCCATATGGAGCTCTACGACCACGAGCTCGGGCAGAGCCCAGTGGAGCACGGCATCTGGACGCTGCCCCCGCTGAGCAGCGAGGCCTCGGGCCCAGAGGTGATGGTTGCCGCCGTGCGCCAGGCGACGGCTCCTCTTCTGGCCGACGGCAAGATGGTGCTCACCTTGGGTGGCGAACACTCCATCACTCTCGGCGCGGTGCAGGCCTGCAAAGAGAGGTACCCTGAGCTGCGCGTCCTGCAATTCGACGCACATGCGGACATGCGTGACTCCTACGAGGGCTCGCCCTTCAGCCACGCCTGTGTGATGCGCCGTGTGGTGGAATTGGGGGTGCCGGTGGTCCAGGTGGGGATCAGAAGCATGTCGGCAGAAGAGGTGGAGCCGCTGCGCCACAGTCGGGTCACCACCTTTTTTGCCGAGCAGCATCCCGGCGCGGCACAGGTGGTGGAGGCGCTCAACAGGTACGGTGCGGGGCCGCTCTACCTGACCCTTGATCTGGATGCCTTGGATCCGGCCATCATGCCGGCAACCGGCACGCCCGAGCCCGGCGGCCTCTTCTGGTACCAGACCATCGAGCTCCTGCGCGGGGTGGCCAGCGCCTGTCCCATCATCGCTGCCGATGTGGTGGAGCTTGCGCCCACCCCTGGACTGGTGGCGCCGGACTTTTTGGCAGCGAAATTGGCCTACAAAATCATCGGCTACGTCCTGGCGCGGTAGGCAAAGCGAGGTGGAAAACTGCCCCGAGAGGGGACGGCCAGCCCACCACTCCTGTAGCCGCTGCCACGTTTGCAAACCACTGTCGCTCACCCAGAGCTCGGGAACCCGCGTCAGCGGTGCGGTGCGCAAGACCCGGCATGCTTGCTCTCCCCTGAGCGCGTTGGCGGAGCCGCTACGGGTTTAGAGCGCGGCGCTGGCAATGGCTTGCTCCAAAATGTCCAGGCCGCCGGCAAGTTCCTCATCGCTGATTACCAACGGCATGAGCGTGCGGATGCAGTTGTTGTAGGTGCCCGCCTTGAGGACGACCAGTCCATGCTCGTAGCAGTGGCGCAGCACCTGCGTGACCGCCTGCGGGGCAGGCTCTTTGGTCGCGCGGTCCTTCACCAACTCCAGTGCGTTCATTGCCCCCAGGCCGCGCACATCGCCAATGAGCGGGTAGCGTTCCTGCATTTTGCGAAAACGGCCTCGCACGCGCGTGCCGATCTCTTCTGCCCGCTTGACCAGCCCCTCCTCTTCGCTCACCTCCAGCACTGCCAAGGCGGCCGCGCAGCTCACGGGATTGCCGCTAAAAGTGCCGCCCAGTCCTGCCGGGTGGATGCCGTCCACAACCTCTGCCCGGGCGATGACTGCAGCCAGAGGGAGCCCGCCTGCCAGTGACTTGGCCGTCACCAAGATGTCCGGCTCCAGGCCATAGTGCTCGCAGGCGAAGAGCCTGCCGGTCCTGCCCCAACCGGTCTGAATCTCGTCGGCGATGAGCAAAATGCCGTGGGCACGGCAGAACTCGCGCAACGCGGCGAGATAGGCCTGGGGAAAGGGGACAAAGCCACCTTCGCCCAGCACCGGCTCGAAGATGACGGCCGCCACCGCCTGCGGGTCCACATTGACCATGAAGAACTCCTCGAGCCGCGAAGCGCAAAATGTGGCGCACGAGTTCGGCTGCTTGTCGTGGGGACAGCGGTAGCAGTAGGGCGCCCGCAGGTGGTAGACCTCCGGCGCGCCCGGCCCAAAGCCCTTGCGGTACGGCGCCACCTTGCCGTTGAGCGACATGGTCAGATAGGTACGCCCATGGTAGCCGTGCTCAAAGCTCACCAACGCATAGCGCCCGGTGTGGTACTTGGCGATCTTGACCGCGTTTTCCACAGCCTCGGCGCCCGAGTTGACCAAAATGGTCTTCTTCTTGGAGTCTCCCGGAGCCAGACGGTTCAGCCGCGCCGCGAGCGCCACGTAGGACTCGTAGGGGAGCACATGAAAGCAGGAGTGGGTGAATTTGCGCACCTGCGCAATGACAGCTTCCACGACCTTGGGGTGAGTGTGCCCGACGTTGAGCACGCCTATCCCGCCGGCAAAATCTATGAAGCGATTGCCGTCCACGTCAACCAGCTGGGCGCCGTGCGCCTCCGCGATGAATATGGGCGTCAGCGTGTAGGCCGCGGGCGGAAGTTCCCCTTGCTTGCGCTGCATGAGGCGTATGCTTTCCGGGCCGGGAATCTGCCGGCGCGCGTTCTCCTCCTGCATGGTATCCTCCGCGTGACCAGGGAACGCTCTACCAGCGTTCAGACAAAGAAAAACCATTATCGTCACGACGATAATGGTCTAACTGGGAGCGCACAGGGGTTGGGTTCAGCGCTCTTCCTCGATGCGGGCAGCCTTGCCCATGAGCTTGCGCAGGTAGAACAGCTTGGCACGCCGCACGCGCCCACGCCTCACCAGCTCGATCTTGGCAATGCGCGGAGAGTGCAGGGGGAAAACCCGCTCTACGCCCACGCCGTCAGATACCTTGCGCACGGTGAAGGTCTCGTTGATGCCTGCGCCCCGGCGCTGCAGCACCACCCCTTTGAAGATCTGGATGCGCTCCTTGTCCCCTTCGATCACTTTGACGTGCACGGCAATCGTGTCGCCAGCCTTAAAGTCGGGGATGTCCTCTTTCAGTTGCCCTGCGGTGATCAGGTCCGCCTTGTTCATTGCAAAGCCTCCCGTTGATGTGGCCGCTGGCCACTATTCGTTCTCCATTCCCTGCAACAGGTCTTTTCGCCGGCGCCGGGTTTGCTCCAATGCTTGCTCCTGCCGCCAGCGCTCGATAGCGGCATGGTTGCCCGACAACAGCACCTCCGGCACGCGCATGCCGCGAAACTCCTCTGGTCTGGTGTAGTGCGGGTGGTCGAGCATGCCACGGTGGAACGAGTCTCCCTCTGCTGACAGCGGGTCACTAATGGCCCCGGGCAGCAGCCTGACCACCGAATCGATGACCACTGCTGCGGGCAGCTCGCCGCCGCTCAGCACATAGTCGCCGATGGAGATTTCATCGGTGACCAGCGCTATGCGCACGCGTTCGTCCACCCCTTTGTAATGTCCGCAGATGATGATCATCGCCTCCACGGTGGAAAGGGCGATGGCCATCCGCTGCGTGTAGCGCTCCCCTTGCGGGGTCATCAAGATGATGCGCGGTTGCTGCAGCCGGCACTCTGCCAGAATATGGTCCACGCAACGAAAGATCGGCTCCGGTTTGAGCACCATGCCCGGCCCGCCGCCATAGGGGTAGTCGTCGACGCTGCGATGCTTGTCGGTGGTAAAGTCGCGCAGGTCGTGCACGTAGATCTGCACGATATTGCGCTCGCGCGCCCGCTTGATGATGCTCTCGTCCAGCGGGCCCTGCAACAGGTTCGGGAAGGCCGTGATGACGTGGATCTGCATCCTACGGCTCCTCATCAATCAGCCCGGCGATGGGCTCGATGATGACCACCCGTTGCTCGCAGTCGACCTTCTTGACGACCTCCTTGATGGCCGGAATCAGGTATTCGCGCTCGGCATCGCGCACCACCCACACATCGTTGGCCGGCAAGTCAACCACCTCCTCGAGCGTGCCCAGCAGGCGCCCCGCCGTGGTGCGCACTGCCATGCCCAGCAAGTCGAAGATGTAGTAGCTATCGGGCGGCAGCGTCAGACACTGCTCACGGCTGATGACGATGTCGGCGCCCACGAGAGCCTCTGCGGCGGTGCGGTCGCCCACCTCGGCCAGGCGCAAGAGCACCCCTTTGGTGCTCACCCTTGCCCCGAGCACCGTGACGCGCGAGCGCCGGCCATCTTCGCGCTGCAGATAGGCTTCGCGCAGGACGGCAAATCTGCGCGGGTCATCGGTGTGTGGCGTGACCAGCAGCTCGCCGCGCACGCCGTGGGCCCGCGCGACCGTGCCAATCACCACGAAACGAGGCTCGCGCGCGCCAGACGGTTCTTCACGCTCTTGCCCTGACCTCTGCATCTCTGCCTCCCGGCCAGGACAGTCACGGCTGGTCAGCCGTGTGCCGCCTGGCGTTTTGCGTGCGGCTACGCTTCGGGGGCCGGCTCTTCGGCACCTTCAGCCGGTGCTGCCTCTGCAGGCGCTTCTGGTTCCGGCTCGGCCTCTGGCTCGGCTTTTTCTCCCTCCGCCGCTGCTGCTGCGCGCTTTTCCGCCTCCTTAGCCTCTATGCGGCGGTGCCGCTCGATCTGCAGCACTTCCCACTTTTTCACCTCCTCCTCGATGCGCGCCGGCTCAAGACCCTTCTTGACCAGGTCGCGGCGCAGGAGGATGCCTTTGCGGCCGAGCAGGCTGCGTACCGTGTCCGATGGTTGTGCCCCGCAGTCCAGCCAATAGTTGACGCGCTCCTCATTCAGCTCCACCAGCGGGGGTGAGGTCAAGGGATTGTAGTAGCCGAGCCTTTCCAACCACATTCCGTCGCGCGCCTTGCGGGAATCCACGGCCACGATGCGATAGAACGGTTGCTTTTTCTTGCCGGCGCGCGCTAAGCGTAGTCGTACTGCCAAATCAATCCTCCTTGCTTCCATGACGGCAACGGACGAGCCTCAGGAAAGTCCCAAGGTTCTGCCCATGTGCCTGCCAGGTCTGCTCATCTGTTTGACCATGCGCTGCACCATTTGGAACTGGCGCAGCAGGCGGTTGACGTCTTGCACGGTGGTGCCACTGCCGCGGGCAATGCGTCGCCTGCGGCTGCCGTTGATGATGTGCGGTCGTCGTCGTTCTTCCGGCGTCATCGAGTTGATGATGGCCTCGGTCTTGACCATCGACCGTTCATCGAGGGTGAGGTTGCGCAGGGGCAAGCGGCCGAAGCCCGGCAGCATGCCCATGACCTCCTCCACTGGCCCCATCTTCTTCAACTGCTGCAGCTGGTCGTAAAAGTCCTCCAGCGTGAACTCCTGGCGGCGCAACTTCCTTTCCAGGCGCTCGGCCTTTTCGCGATCCAGAGCCTCTTGGGCGCGCTCGACCAGGGTGACCACATCGCCCATGCCCAGAATGCGAGAGGCCATCCGTTCTGGATGAAACTTCTCCAAGGCGTCCAGCTTTTCCCCCACGCTGAGGAACTTGATGGGCTTGCCGGTGACCGCCCGCACGGACATGGCTGCGCCGCCGCGGGCGTCGCCGTCCATCTTGGTAAGCACCACCCCGGTGATGTCCAGGCGCTCGTTGAACACCGTGGCGGCATTGACCGCGTCCTGCCCTGTCATGCCATCGGCCACCAGGAGCACTTCGTCCGGCGAGGTGGCCTTCTTGATGGCCACCAGCTCCTCCATGAGCTCCTCGTCGACGTGCAGGCGACCACCGGTGTCGATGATCACCACGTCGAAGCCATTCTGCCGGGCGAACTGCACGGCTTGTGTGCAGATGGCCACGGCATCCGCCTGGGCGCTGAACACGCGGCAGTCCACCGCCTTGCCCACCACCTCCAGCTGCGTGATGGCTGCAGGGCGACGTACATCGGCGGCAACCAGGAGAGGGTTGCGCCCCCGCTGACGAAGGTGGCGCGCCAGCTTGCCGGCGAATGTGGTCTTGCCTGAACCCTGCAGACCGACGAGCACAACCACGCTGGGCCAACGACTGAGGCGCAGCGGCTCTTCGCTGGCGCCCATGAGCGCCGTCAACTTGTCGTGGATGATCTTGACCACCAACTGCCCTGGCGTAACACTACGCATCACCTCCACGCCAAGGGCCCTCTGCTGCACGTGGTCAATGAAGTCTTTCACCACCCGGTAGTTGACGTCGGCTTCAAGGAGCACGCGCCGCACCTCACGCATGGTCTCGGCAATGTTCTTTTCGGTGAGCTTGCCGTGGCCGCGCAGCTTCTTGATGACCGCGTCGAATTTGCTGGCGATTTCCTGGAACATGGTTGTGCCCAGAACGGCCGGTAAATTTACTAAAAACGAAGTGCGCAAACAAGGTGTTTTTGGCGAAAAGGAAAGCGCTTCTCGGGCTGCTTCTTTACGCTGCGCCCGTGCAAAGAGAAGGCGTGTGCCAAGCCACGAGGAACTGAGGCTCCTCGGCACCTGCGGCGTTTCGGGGAGAAGGCTCGTGGAGATGAGCCTGAAGGCAGCGGGAGCTCAGATGCTCGAAGGGGCCTCTGGTGTCTGGGCGGGGTCGGTTTCCGGCTCTTCGGCTCTTGCCTCTTTCTCGGTGGCGGCGAGGACCTTTTCCACGATGGCCTGGAACTCCTGCGCGATCGGCGACTGCTGCAGGTAGGCGACAAAGGGCTTCCCTTGGTCGCCAGACTCCGCCACCTTTGGGTCCAGCGGAATGCGACCGAGGAACGGCACGTCCACCTGCAGCGCCAGTTGTTCGCCCCCACCGCTGCCGAACACCTCCACTCGGGTGCCGCAGTGCGGGCAGGCAAAACCGCTCATGTTCTCAATCACGCCCAAAACAGGGAGACCCACCCGCTGGCAGAAACGGATGGAGCGCCGCACGTCTGCAGTGGAAAGCTGCTGAGGCTGGGTCACCACGATGGCGCTTGCCGGCGGCGTAAGGAGCTGCGCCACCGAAAGCGGCTCATCGCCTGTACCAGGAGGGCTGTCCGCGATCAGGTAGTCCAGGCGGCCCCATTGCACGTCCTTGAGCAGTTGCTTGATCACCCCCATTTTCAAGGGGCCCCGCCAGATGACGGCATCCTCTTCGCTGTGCAGCAGCAGGCCCAAGGACATCACCTTGAGGTGGGGGCCGCAGTCCACCGGCAATATCGACCCCTGCTCGATGGCCACGCTGCGCTGCGCCAAGCCCATCAGCTTGGGGATGCTGGGGCCGTGAAAGTCGACGTCCAGGAGGCCCACGCGCCTGCCCATGGCTGCCAGAGCCACGGCCAGGTTAGCAGCGACCGTGCTTTTCCCTACGCCTCCCTTTCCGGAGAGCACCAGAATCTTGTAGCCGATCTGCGCCAGGCGCTTGGCCAGTTCCAAGCTTTCCATCGCCTCTTGGGCGGAGAGATCGTGTGCATCCTCTTGCGATCCAGTCATCTTGTTTCCTTCGCTCCTCTTCTTGTCGCACAGCTGGCGACTCTTCGAACCCGGGGCCGGCAACGCTGCTTTCCGGTTCACACCTCCACGCCGAGCAGGGCACGGGCAACATAGCCCACGGCAAAGCTGGCCGCAGCAACGCCCAAGCTGATGGCGGCCATTTCCACAAACTGCCGGCCAAAGGGCCTGTCCAGCGCCACCGCGGTGTAGAAGGTGAAGCTCGCCACGATGAGGATGGACGCTGCCAAGGCCAGACCAAGGGCCACAAGAGCCTTCTCCAGCAAGAAAAAGGGCATGACGAGCACGGCAACAGTCATCACGTAGGCGATGCCGGTGTAGGCCGCAGAGTGCGCCGGCTCCTTGTCACCCGCTTCTGCCTTGGCGGAAAGATAGACCGACGCCGCCATGGACATGGCCGCCGCCAGACCCACCACAGTGCCGGAGAGCGCCACCAGTCGCGTGCGCTGCAAAGCCAGCGTCAGACCCGCAAGGCCGCCGGTCAGTTCTACCAGCGCGTCGTTCAAACCGAGGACAATAGCTCCCACGTAGTGGAGGTGCTTCTCGTTGAGAAGTGCCAGCAATGTGGCCTCATGTGCCTCTTCCTCGCGGCCAAGGGCCTCCGCTGCGCTCAGCTCCTGCGAGGTCTTGCCATATTCAACCTGCGCCAGTCGCTCCCCTTTCTCCATCAACTTCAGGGCAAAGGTCAGACCGAGCAGGCGGCCGATGAGCACGAACAGGGCCACCTGCAGCCAGCGCGGCTTGACGTCCTGGCCGCTGAGCTTTCGCCACTCCCGGTAGTGGCGGAGCTCATCTGCGGCGATGGAGGCGAGCACATCCCGATTCTCCGGAGAGGCCCCTCGCGCTAAGCGCTTGTAAACCTCATGCTCGGTGAGCTCGTTCCGCTGATAAGCCAACACCCGTTCGTTCTGCTCCATCTCCAAACACCTCTTCGGGCACTTTTGCCGCGAAGCCACAGGGTCAAGCGCTCAAGCAATCCATCGCCGTCGGACATTCGCCAGCGTGAGGGCGAACAGCCCTGCACAGAAGCCCATGAGCAGCGCAAAGTCGAACAACACCGGATAAGCGTTCGCACCTCCAATTGCCCCGTGCAGGATATCGGCCCCATAGGTGAGCGGCAGGAGGTAGGCAACGGGCCGCAGCACAATCGGAAGCTTCGCCACGGGGAAAAACAGCCCGCAGAGGAAAATCATCGGAAAGCGGAAAAAGTTGGAAAAGGTCTGAGCCTCGAACACCTCGCTCACGCTCACCGGGATGAACAGCCCAAACAGCGTAGAGACCACGGCGATCAAGAGCACGGCAGGGACAAACATCTCCCAGGCGATGTTTGCCACATCGGCAACGAATGCCGCCATAGCAACCGGCACGAACGCGTTGAGGACCCCGAAGATAATGGTGCCGCTGGTCTTGGCCAACATGAGCAACTCCAAAGGGATAGGCGCGAGGAGGAGGCGCTCAAAGGAACGATTCCTCTTCTCGAAGGTGACGGTAACGGCCAGCATGGAGGTGGTCCCAAAGAGGATCGAAACGGCCACCACACCGGGGAGCACCGACAACACATCCTGCATTCCCCTCCCCGATTTGATGAAAAACATCGCCGCCCACGCCAGGGGGAAGATCAGCCCCCAGCTTATGTTCGGAGGCTTGAGGTAGTAGGTGCGCATGTCCTTGCGCAGGATGTTCCAGAAGGCTATCCAGTGGCTCATCCTTCGCCCCCTTTCTTCTCGGCATCGCGGCGCATGGCCTCCGCTTCGATGCCGGTGATGCGCACAAGCGCCTCTTCCAGTGAAGGGACCACCATTTTTGCCTCTCTGACCTCGGCTCCAGTCTCTTCCAGACAGCGCACCGGCAGCGGCGACTCGACCCGGATCACGTCCGGCTGCCGGTCATAGAAGACCAAGTTCGGGAAGGCGGCGGCGAGCTTTTCCAGCAGGCCCGGCACCGCGTTGCCAAGAACCAGGTGCACCACGTACGGCTGCTGGGAGTCCTGCCGCAAAGCCTCCACGGTGTCGATACGCACGATGCGGCCGGCGACAATGAGCGCTATGCGTTGGCAGAGCCGCTCCGCCTCTTCGATGTAGTGGGTGGTCAGGAAGACGGTCGTGCCTTCCTCGTGCAGTTTGGCAATCAGTTGCCGGATGTGCCTGGCGCTGGCCACGTCGATGCCGGTGGTCGGCTCGTCGAGGAAAAGCAGAGGGAGCCGGTGAATGAGGGCAGCGGCAATGGTCAGCTTGCGCTTCATGCCCTTGGAGTAGCCGGCGAACCGACGGTGCGCTGCCTCTGCAAGGCCAAAGCTGTCCAACAGCGCCTCTGCTCGCGCCTCGCACTCCGCCTTCCTCACGCCCTAAAGCGCCGCGCAGAAACAAAGGTTCTCAAAGCCCGTGAGCTCCGGGTAGAGATTGCTCTCGTCCGGAACCACGCCGATCAAGTGCTGGGCAGCCTTGGGGTCAGCGGCACAGTCGATGCCGGCGATGCGGATGGAACCGCTGTCCGGCCTGGCCAGACCCGTGAGCAGGTTGATGGTCGTCGTCTTGCCCGCTCCGTTGGGGCTCTGGTAGCCGAACAGCTCGCCCTGATAGACGGTGAAGGACACCCCGTCCAATGCGCGCACCTCGCCGAAGGCCTTGCGTAAGTCCTCGACCTGTATGGACACGGTCCTCGGCTCTGTACTTGTGGAATCGTTCGGCACGCTCTTCGGTGCTCCTTTCCACATCAATAGGGCCACGCAGGCAGACGGCACGAGTCCCCCCTCGCCAGTTGCCATTTTGGGGAGGTGGTGAGTGACTGCCTTGCGACAGGATTACTTCCGCCCCTCGGCGCGGGACGGGGTGTCGCCTCTTGCAGCCAAGTTACTGCTGTTCGCCGGAGGCCTCCAACTCCTCGAGTCTCTTTATTATAGCCTGCAGCTCCTTTTCCAGCCAGTCCGCCTGGGCTTTCAACGCCTGTTTCTCCACTTCCGGTTCCGGGGCGGATACCGGCATGCCCCAGAACCATCGCCCGAAGCGGAGCCACCCAGGGAGACCGGTGGCGTAGAAACAGTGCCGCCAGCCGCGGCCACCTCCCCACCATGCCCACCGTCCCAAGGGGTTCGCATACCCAGGCGTGGGGAATCCAGCACAGTAACCGGCCGCTCGTCCGGTCATGGGCCCCATGCCCATGCGACCTGTCCGATCACCTCGTGGCATAACGTCCTCCGTCTTGCTACTGTTCTCGCACGAGGGGAGTTCCGCACTGGGGGCAGACCCTCTGTTGACAAGGGACGCCCCGTTCGTGGGGCTCGCGGTGACCACATTGCGGGCAGATGCTGAAGCCGCCTGGCCCGCCAAAGCCGCCGCATGGTCCCGGGCCTTGCCCCCTGCCTTGACCTCCACCTCTTCCTTGTCTTGCACGCATGGCACGCTCCTTTCGGCCGAAAGAAAAGCTCCCATGGCGGTGACAGCACCCTGGCATGACAAATTCTGGCCGGCCAAGTGCGCCCGTGAGGAAAGCCGCTTCAACATCGGCCACCTTGCCAGCGACGAACGGGATAACGCGAACGCCACTGCTGCGCAAGGCTGCATGAAGCCATCGCGAGATGGCTCCACAAACCAGCACCTGGACACGCCGCTCGCGCGCGACATCGAACACCGGAGAGATGTACTCTCCCCACACCGAAAAGGCCACCCGCACGCGACTCCCTCACGTTAGACCGTTACCGCCGTCCGTTGCTTTTGCAACAGGCGTGCCATGTGCGATCCCACGAGGTGCAGCATTCCAACCCCCCACATGACAAGCAGTTAGATGAGACATGAGACATCTCCAGGCAGCCAAACGAGGCGCACCGGTGCGACTCTCCCGAGCAAACAGAGGCGCACGACTGCCACTGAGCGGCGCGAGCGCCCGCCTTTTTCCGGCAACACCAGACCCAGGCGTTTGATCTTGCGGAAAAGGGTGCTCTTGTGCATCCCCAGCTCGCGAGCGGCA
The DNA here is from genome assembly GCA_024655945.1 of candidate division KSB1 bacterium. NCBI lineage: Bacteria > Pseudomonadati > Candidatus Zhuqueibacterota bacterium. The sequence goes on along the minus strand of JANLFK010000007.1, from coordinate 145,987 downwards.
GCCACGCGATTATAACCGTGGCGCTCCAGCGCACGTTGGATTGCTTGCGCCTCCACGAGGGCCTTGGCTCTTTGCGCGTCGCTGACGGGGCGACGACCCTCGCCCTGCGGCCGGAAGGGGTGCGAGGCACCGGTAAGCTCCGGAGGCAAGTGCACCATTTCTATCAGCTCCCCCTGAGAGAGAATGAAGGCGTGCTCAATGGCATTTTCCAGCTCGCGGATATTCCCAGGCCAGTCGTAGGCCATGAGCAGGGAGAGCGCATCGCTGCTCACTCCACGGATCGACTTGTGGTGCAAGCGGTTGAACCGCTCGATCATCTGCTCAATGAGCAGCGGTATGTCCTGCCTGCGCCTGCGCAGAGGCGGCAGGTCCAGCCGCACGACGTTGATGCGATAATACAGGTCCTCGCGGAAGCTCCCCACTTTCACCAGCGCCGCCAGATCCTTGTTGCTGGCCGCGATGATACGCACATCGGCCTGTTCGCTTCGCACGGCGCCCAGCGGTTCGTAGGTTCGCTCCTGCAGCACCCGCAGAAGCCGCACCTGAAGGGCAGGCGTCATGTCGCCTATCTCGTCCAAGAAGAGCGTGCCGCCCTTTGCCAAGGCGAAACGGCCGGGTTTGTCCTTGGTGGCGCCTGTGAAAGCGCCCGCTGTGTAGCCGAACAGCTCCGACTCTAAGAGTGTCTCCGGCAAAGCGCCACAGTTGACCGCCACAAAGGGTCCCTTTGCTCTTGGGCTCAAGGCATGGATGGCACGCGCCAACTGCTCCTTCCCCGTCCCGCTCTCGCCTGTGATGAGAACCGTGCAGGGGCTTGCGGCAATAGCCGGGAGCACAGCGAAAATCTTCTGCATCTCCGGGCTCTGGCTGAAGAGCTCACCAACGCGGGCCCGTCCCTCCAGCTCTTCGCGCAGGGCCTGGACTTCGCTCAAGTCGCGAAAGGTTTCCGCACCACCGATCACCTTGCCCTGAGCATCGGGCAAGACGGCCGTGGAAACGCTGATGGGAATTCTCTCGCCTCGGGCGGTGACGATGTAAGCGGTTTGGCCGACCACCGGCTGGCCACTCGCCAAGGTGCGGCGCAGGGCGCAGTCGGATTCGCAGAGGCTGGCGCGGAACACCTCCCAGCATAGACGGCCAAGCGCTTCGCTCTGCGGCACCCCGGTGATCTGCTCCGCGGCCCGATTGAAGGAGGTGATGCGCCATTGCAAATCCACCGTGAAAACGCCGTCAGAGATGCTCTCGAAGATCGCCTCGCTGTCGACCTTCCAGGTCCCAAGCGACACTCGCCTGCCCTGAGAGCCTGCGGGCTGCTTGTTGCTCTTCGCCTTGCGCTCCCCCAGATTCTCTTTTTCCTTCCTACTCATCTTATGCCATCGACGATTTCCCGTTCGTCCGGCCTGTCTGCGGAGGCCGCAAAGCGCCGGTCAGTTCTCGCGAACCAATCCACCTCGGCGCAGACTTGCTTCTCAAAGAGTGAACAAGCACCCCGGCTTCCTCATCATGCTCCCTTATTCATGCTGCCGATGGAGTGCCTTGGTTGCCGACGAAAGCATGCCTCCATTGGACTCCGCAGCCGGTCGGCCCGTGAATATTCTTTTCGGGGCCTGTGCCGCCTGCCGCCCCGCCAGAGCAGCCTTGTGCAGGCACGGTCGATATCCCTGGATCGGCATGGGCCTCTGCGCGAGTTATTCCCCCTGCACCAGACAAGGGGCGATACCCCCAGAGGCGAGCTCCTCTTCGACATAGAGCCGCATGTCGGCGGGCCGCATGACCCCCTGTTCAGTGACCACCCCCGTAACCAGCTCGAGCGGCACAGCCTCGAAGTTGATATTGCGCACCTCAACCCTGCGTGGCGCGCGCGCCCACACCTGTCGCGGGTGCCGCTCCGCTTGGAATCCCCCCGCGTGCGCCCGCGGCAGGCATTTCGACAGCTCGCTGACCGCAAACACGGGCACCTCCACCTGTTGTGCCGCCACAGCAATTGCCCGCGTTCCAATCTTGTTGACGATAAAGTGCTCAGTGACCATGTCGGCGCCGACCAGTACAAGATTCACGTCGGCTACCAAGGCGGGCGCAGCAGCATCCACCAACAGGGTCACCGGCAAACCCAAGGCTGCCAGCTCCTTGGCCAGCAGCCTGCCCTCCAGCAGGGGACGCGATTCGGTGACGATGGCCTTGAAGCGTCGGTCCGCCGCCTTGGCCTGTTTCAGACCTGCAAGCACCGAGCTGCTGTAGCTGTGCGTGAGAACGATGTCCCCGTCCTTGATCAGGGCCCCTGCCGCCGCGGCAATCTCGCACAACGCCACGTGTGACACCTGTAGCCAGGAATTGACATGGCCTCGGGCCACCCGGAGAAGCTCGGTGGAGTCCTCCCCTTCGCTCACCTCCCCGCTCAAACGCAAGAGGAGCGAGTTGACGAGGTTGAAGATGGGGCCGTTCCCCGGCTGCGCGGCCAACAGGGCGCAGCCAAGGTCGATGAGCCCTTCCATCACGCGCGCGGGAGGGACCTGTCGGCGCTCATCCAAGAACGCCAGGAAACAGGCGGCCGCTTTTGCTGCCAGCACGGATGCGCCCGACACATGGTCCTCCCGGATCTTCTGCAATATGCGCAGCGCCTTTGTCATTGCCTCCCTCTCCGATCCCTGGGCCGTTCTGCCGTCTCGAATATATCATTCCGGCGCTCAAAAACAAGCACATTCTTGCGCCCCGGCGGCTTTCCCCTGTTACTTTCTCCCGCGGTCGCGCCGAGCACGACACGAGTTGGGCCAAGAGCAGCTGAGGGGGATGAAGGCAGGCAGGAGTCTCGCGCTCGGTGACTGCCAGGCGACTGCGCGCGCGACTCATCCACGGCCGAGGAGAGGCGAACAAGCCAGCGTGAAGCTGCGGCACCGGACTCTCGCGGCGACGGTGCCGCCAAAAAAGGAAAGGCCGGCACCACCAACAGACCTGGTGCCGGCCCGGAGGGAACAAGGAACTGGGCAAGCGACAGCAGACGCTTATCCAGTCGCTCAGGGAAGCCCTGGTTCCCCAGAATGTCTCAGACCGTCAATCGAAGGACATCACCGCAGCAGTGCCATCTTCCTGGTCTCCACGAAGGTGCCAGAGACCATGCGGTAGTAGTACACCCCGGAGGAGACCGCCTGGCCGTCCTCGTCGCGCCCATCCCACAGCAGCGTGTGGTAGCCTGCGGCCACCTGCTCGTCGACCAGGGTGCGCACCAGCTGGCCGTAGATGTTGTAGATCTTCACGGTCACCCGGCCGGCGGCAGGCAGCTCGTAGCGGATGGTCGTCACCGGGTTGAACGGGTTCGGGTAGTTCTGGGACAACGCATACTTGGCCGGCACCGGTGCGAGCACGGCAATCGGGCCATGTTCCGTACGCGTCCCATTCCGGTCGACATCGACGAGCTTGTAGTAGTACGCGCCTCCCTCGTTGGCGGTCTTGTCCACGAACGTGTAGGTGCGGTCATCCCTGCTGAGGATGAGCTCGCTGTTCACGGGCACATAGCCGCTCTGCCGCGCGCAGCTCCGCAGGATGTGGAAGCCCACGTTGTTTGCCTCGAACCCGGTCTTCCACTCGATGACCACCCCTTCGTAGGGAACGGCCCGCGCCGCAAAGCTCTCCAGCTCCACGGCCGTCGAGGTGATGCGCACGTGCCACGTCCGCTCGATGGTGTCATACCCATCGCTCACCTTCACCTTGACGTCATAGTTGCCGATGGAGAACAGCGTCGACCTGAGCACGAAGGTGCTCGCGGTGGAAGTGATGATGCCGGCCACGGTCCATTCGTACCGCAGCGAGTCGCCGTCCAAGTCAGCCGCCTCCACCACAAAGGTGACCGAATCCGGCTGCACGATGGTGATCTGGTCGAACACCGGCGAGTAGCCGACGATGTGCGGCGGACGGTTAAAGTTTAGCACCTCGATACGCACCGAGTCGATGCCGATGCCGCCCTTGTTGTCGCGCGCGATGAAGACCGGGTAGTAGACCCCAGCCTGCGCATAGTTGGGCGTCCAGTCGAACACCCGCGTGCCCAAGGAGTCGAAGGTGGCGCCTGCGGGCAGCTTGCGCGCGTGATAGGTGAGGGGGTCGCCGTCGGCGTCGGTCGCTACCACCGTGAAGCGCACCCGCTGCGTCTCCTGCACCGTGATGCCCGACGGCAACACGAGCTGCGGGAAGGCATTCTCCACTGCCACGGCAGTGAACTCAATGGGCGAGCCGAGGCAGCCCTGCTTGTAGGCCAGGCACTTATTCTCACCCACCGTCGGGCCGAGCCGCCAGCGCGCCGAAGCAATGCCACTGCCATTGGTGTAGACCGGCTGCGGCTCGACAATGCTGCCGCCACCCTGGATTACCACGTAGGTGACCGAGGAGTTGGGCACGGGGTTCCCGTACTGGTCGGTCACACGCACTTGCAACGGGAAGACCGTCTCCCGCCCGACGCTACCGGTCTGGCCGTTGCCACTGACGTAGATCAGATTCGCGGGCACATCCGGCAAGCCGGTCTCCGTGAAGACGACGGGGGTCAAGCCCAGAGCCGCTGCGCGAACCAGGTAGGTACCCGCGGCGGTGCCCAGAGTGAACGGGATGCTGGCCTTTCCCTCGTTGTCGGTCAGCCGCGTGTTGTCGCTGGGCAGGGTGCCATTGCCCTGAATTCCCGTAAAGGTGACGGGCACCCCGGAGACGGGATTGTTGTTCTTGTCCAACGCCCTTGCCACCAGCGGCAGCGGCAACGTCCGACCCACCACGTACTCCTGCTTGTCACCAGAGTAGATTTCCAATTTAGTAGCTACGTCCGACCCGGCGTAGGCCGTGAAGGTGACCGTGGCGGTCAGACCCTGACAAGTCGCGCGCACCAGGTTCAATCCGGAGCTTCGCGAGAGGGTCAGATAGGTCTCCGCCAAGCCATAGGCATCGGTGGTGTCCACTGCAGGGGTGACCAGGGCCCCGTCGCCCAGGATGACATCAAACCTCACGGCGCGACCAAAGACCCCCACGCCCGCGGCATCGGTCACCTTTACCACCAGCGGTTGCGGCAACAGCCGCCCGGCTATGCCGGTCTGCTCATTGCCGGAGTGGATGGCAATCGCCGCTGGCGTCGGCTCCAGGCCGAAGGCAGTAAAGCTCACTGGCGAGCCGCTAAGACCTGGGGCGCGTGCCTCGACGCGGTTGTAGCCGGCGGTCCGCCCCAAGATCCAATGGGCCTGTGCCACACCGTTACTGTCGGTATATACCGGCTGCGGCTCGACAATGCTGCCACCGCCGGCGGTCACCGCAAACTGCACCGCATAGCCAACGATGCCGTTATCATTGCGGTCAGTCACTCGCACCTGCAGCGGATTGGCAAGCACGGTGCCGATGTTGCCGATCTGGCCATTGCCACCGAACTCGGCGATGCGCGCGGCGGCCAGCGCCGTGAAGCGCACCTGGGCGGTAGCCAGCAGGTCAACGCCATGGGTCACGGCGCGGGCGCTCACTACCTTCACCTCCGCCTTCGTCGAAGCAAGATAGCCCTGGGTCTCGCCATTGGGGTCGGTGAGGCTCATCGGCTGCGTGATGATATTGTTGGTTCCCGTGGCGTTGATGATCACGGCTGCGTTAGGCACCGGGTTGTTGTACTGGTCGCGCAACCTGACGGTGATGGGCGACTTGCTCACACCATCCGCGGGAATGGGAGAAGTGGCCGTGATGGTGGAGGCCTGGGCGCTGGGCGGGCCGGCAAAAGCCGATGCGGTGAACAGCAACGGGGAGCCGGCCAGCGGGTTCACGCCATCTGTTGCCGTCGCTTCAAGCGTGTTGTTATTCGTGCCCGCCACCGTGCCCAACTTCCAGGTGACCTCGGCAATACCGTCGCTGCCTGTATTGACCACCACGATGTTGCCCACCTCGTTCAACACACCGCCGCCTGTCACCACCCTGAAGGTCACTGGGTGGCCTGCAACCGGGTTTTGGTTCCTGTCGCGGGCCCGCACGCGGATGGGCTGCGCCAGGGTCGAGCCCGCAGCCGCTGACTGGCCATCGCCCGAGACCTTCTCGATGGCAGTGGCGTTGCTGCTTCGCGCCGAGGCGACAAAGACCGCCGGCGAACCAGACAACTGGCTGCCGCCGTAGGTGGCGATGGCATGCACGACGTTGTTGTTCTGCCCGGCAACCGGGCCCAGGATGAGGAACACTGCCGCCTTGCCCTCGACGTCGGTCTGTACCACCCGCAACGTGTCCGTGGGGCCGTCCAACGTGCCGCCGCCGGCCATCACCCTGAACGTCACCGAGTGGCCGACGATGGGGTTGTTCTGCGAGTCGGTTGCCTTGACGGTGAGCATCTGCGGCAGCGGGTTGCCCACGATGCCTTCCTGGTTGTTGCCACTGACTATCACCAGCTTATTGGGCGCTCCCACCGTGGCCGAGGCGATGAAGCGGACGCCCGAGCCAGGCAGAGGCGTGCTGTCGCGAGCAACACTGGTCGCCTCGACCACGTTGTTGTTCACCCCTGGGGTGGCGCCCAACGTCAGCGTCACTTGCGCGATGCCCTGCGTGTCGGTGAACACATCGCGACGACTGGCCCCGGCCAGGTTCCCACCACCGCTCAACACCCTGAAGGTGACGATGTGACCGTTGATCGGGTTCTGATAGTTGTCTACAACCTTTGTCTTGAACGGCTGCGGCAACGGCGTACCTACCGCGCCGGTCTGCCCGTTTCCGGAAACCTCCATCAGCGCCGCGGGCGGGCCCGGGAGCGCAGTGGCGTAGAAATCGACCGGCGAGCCGGATAGCCCTGGCACGCTGGCGCGCACCAGATTGTTCAGCGTCCCGGCGACCGTGCCTAAGGTGTAGACCACCCGTGCCGTGCCATCGGAGAGCGTGAGCACGTTCCTCTGCGTCTGTCCCGCAAGAGTACCCCCACCCTCGATCACCGAGAAGGTGACATTGTGCCCGACCACTGCGTTGCCGAAGCTGTCCACGACCTTCACCACCAGCGGCTGCGGGAGTACGGTGCCTACCTCGGCCGACTGGTTGCGCCCGGACACGTACTGCAGCGCAGCGGCAATGCCCGGAGAGGCAGTCGCGTAGAAGGTGAACGGCGAGCCGTCCAGGTGGACGCCACTCTGCTTGGCCGACACTTCGACCACGTTGTTGTTCTGCCCAGGCTGCGTCCCCAGGGTCAAGAACGCCATGGCGACGCCGAAGCTGTCCGTGTACGCGTTCTGCTCCGGAATGCCGGCAAAACTGCCGCCTCCAGAGATGACCTTAAAGGTGACCAGATGTCCCCTGATGCCGTTGCCGTAGGCATCGGCCACCTTCACCTTCAGCGGGTCGTTCAAAGTGGTGCCCACGGCAGCGCTCTGGTAGTTGCCAGACACGTAGACGAGCTGCGAGGGCGTGCCTGGGGTAGCCGAGGCCTTGAAGTACTTGGGCGAGCCCTGCAAGGGCACCTGGTTCCGCTGCGAGGTCACCTCTACCACGTGCACCTCGCGACCTGCAACCTGCCCAAGAGTGAGCGTGACCGACGCCAACCCCTCGGCGTTCGTTGGCACCTCCACAGAGGTCTGCCCACCGATGTTGCCGCCACCGCCGATGACCGCAAAGCGCACCGGATGGTTAGCGATCGGGTTACCCAGGATGTCGGTGACCCGCACCACAAACGGCGCAGGTAGCACCGTGCCCACTGTTCCGCTCTGGCCGTCGCCAGAGACCTTGGCCAGCTGATGCGCCACCCCTTCGGTGCTAATGGCGGTAAAGACCACCGGCGAGCCCGCCAAGTGCGCGCCCTGGTATTGCGCGGAGGCCTCCACGCGGTTCGTCTCGCCGAGGGCGCTGCCCATCACGTAGATCACCTGGGCATACCCTTGCGCGTCGGTGGCCACATTGCGCTCGGTCATGCCGTCCATGGTGCCGCTACCCATGGTGCGCACAAAACGGACTTGGTGTCCAGGGATGCCATTCCCCTTGGCATCAGTGACGCGCACGCGGAAAGGCTCATCCAGGGGCATGCCCACCGGCCCGCTCACTGTCTCCAATGGCGAGATCTTGGTGAATGTGGTCGGCGGGCCGGGCTGGCCAGTCGCCGTGAACACCAAGGGTGAACCGCCCACGCCGGTAGCCCTGGCTTCGCAGGTATTGGTACCGGCGGCATCACCCAGCGTCCATGTCACCGAGGCCCGGCCCTCCGCATTGGTCGTCACCACCTTCGTGGTCGCGCTCCCATCAAGCTCCCCGCCCCCTGCCGTTACTACAAAGGTCACCGGGAAGCCTGCCACCGGATCGCCTGAGGTCACGTGCGCCACCCTGACCACCAAGGGCTGGGGTAACACGGTGCCCACCGTTCCGGACTGTCCGTCGCCACTCACCTTGGACATTGCCAGGTTCAGGCCCGTGGCATAGGCGCGGAAGATGATGGGCGACCCCTCCAGTCCGGGCGCACTGGCCTGCACCCGCTGCAGGTAGGAGCCAAAGCCCAAGGTCAGGTAGGTGGATGCCTGGCCGCTGTTGTCAGTCATTACAGGCTGCGCGTTCGACAGCGTACCGCCGCCTTCCAGGATGGAGAAGGTGACCGCGACGTTCGGCACGCCGTTGCCAAAGGCATCAGTTACCTTGACCACGAACGGCTGCGGCAATCGTTGCCCCGCCTGGCCGAAGACGCTATCACCTGAGACATACACCAAGCGGCTCGCCTCGCCGCCTACCGCCGACTCGGTAAAGACTACAGGGCTCCCTGTGAGCTGGTCCCCACGATAGTAGGCGCGCGCCTCCACCGTGACCGTGCCCACCTGCAGCCCCAGCGTGCAGATGGCCGAAGCCAGGCCGTCGCCGTCAGTGAGTTTGTCTGAGTACGTGGTCGCCAAGCTCCCCTGACCAGAGGGCGTGTAAGTCGTCGAGGTGGTCAAGAGAACTTTATCGATGAGCGTCCCGTCCTCGGCATTCTTCAGGGTGATGCTGTGTCCACCCTTGGTAAAGTTGAACGCCGTTGCGTACTTGGACCAAGCCCAGGTGGTGGACACGGTGAGGTTCACCAGGGCGTACGCCCCCTTGTCCTTCTTCACGTAGAAGGAGTTGGACAGGTTGTCCGGGGCCTTGTAGCGCACCCAGAGGTAGTAGTTGCCGGTTTGCGGCACGAAAAAGTGAATCTCCACCTTGCCCGTGTCATTGGTAGTGTTGAGCGTCGGCACGCCCACGCACATGCTGCCCGCAGCGTCTGCATCGGCGATGCGCACCATGGGCGTTTCCACCATGCCGCTCTCCGCTTCTAGCCAGATGTTGCCGTCGAAGGAAGTGATATCGGTGCTCAAGCTTGCCACCCCACTGGTGACGGCAAAGTCGACGTACACACCCGGCACCGGCACGTTGTTGGCATCGGTGACGAGCACCTTGAGGGGCTGCGGCAAAGCCTCGCCGATGCGCCCAGTCTGCGCATCGCCCGACCAGTACTCCACCCTGGTGGGTTCGGTGGCCTGCAATTCCACACCGAAGGCCTCGATGTTGTTGGCACCGCCGTACCCGGCGCCGCCCTTGAGGTAGGCACCCACATACCAGGTGGCCGGATTGATCAGGCGCGAAGCATCATTGAGGCGCCCCACAAAGGTGCTATTCTTGTAGACGTCAAAGTGGTGTCCGGTGGCATCCGTGCTGAACACCACCTTGAAGGTGTCCCTTGCCGCCGGTTGCGTGGCCACATTTGTCAGCAACTGCACCTGCACGCCGGGGTTGCCCGCGTTGAGCGTGTAGAGAAAGAGCCTGGTGTCAATGTGGAAGATCATGTAGCCATTGGCATTGGGATTCGGCTGGTCCATAATCGCACAGAGGGCACCCTGGCCAATACCGGCAGTGGTCGCCGTTTCGCTCCATACGATCATCGCCGCACGCGGCTTGGGGAACTTTGTGAACACCGCCGCATAGCCCCAGGCAGCGGTGCCCGTGGTCACGCTGTTCTTCAGCTCCCCGTTCTCAATCACATACTCCGGATCTGCCGCCCAATCGTCACCCAGTTGCGTGCGCTCGAAAGTGTCCCAGTAGGTGGCGTAGCGCACCGGGCTCTGCGTGGTGGCCGTTACCACGTTGGAGATGTCGCTCTTGTTGCCGGCATCGTCGATCACCTTAAGAGCAAAGTAGTACGTAGTCGCCGAGTTTAAACCGGTGACGGTGAACGTCTCCGCACTGCCGGAGGCCTTAGGCGTACCCAGGCCGGTGACCGGGGTGGCCGCGTCAAAGTTGGCGGCGGTAATGGGCGAAGTGGACCTGCGCAGGTCGTAGGAGGCGGCCGTGCCTACCGTGCCGTCATCGCCGGAGGCCGTCCAGGTCAGGGTCACAGAGCTGGCAGTGGTAGCGCTGACCGCGAGATTGGTCACCGCTGCTGGTGGCGTGTTGTCCACCACGGTGGCGGCAACAAAGTCGTCGATGTTGTTGTTGAGGTCAACTCCGCCTCTGAGCATGACACCCGCGTAGCCGTTGATGCTCCCCACGCGTTTCAACGGATCAGACACACGGCCGTCGAACTGGTCGTCCACGTAGTAGTCAAAATGGTAGCCGTTGGCATTCTCGGTGATCAGCACCTTAACGGTCTGACCCGCCGTGGGAGCTGCCAGTGCCGCGGCAATGTTCACGATGGGTGTCTTGGGCACACCTCCTTCAATCGTCCAGAGATAGAGGCGGGTGCCCGCGTGCCACACCATGTAGCCGTTCGCCGAATCAGGGTTATCGTTATCCAGCATCACCGCAAAGGCGCCTTCGCGAATGCCGGCTGCGTTCGCGCCCACGCCCCAGGTGTATTGCACCATATTCGGCCCCGGATGCGCGGTGAAGATAGCAAGGTCGCCCCACACGTAGTTGGTGTTGGTGTTGGCCAGCTCGTTGCTGGCAATCTGGTAGACGGGGTCGGCACTCCAGTTCGCGCCCGGGGGACCGTCGGCGCGGTTAAAGTCGTCGCGCGTCTCAGCACCGCCGCCGGCCTTGGACACGGTGAAATCGTCGATGTTGTTATTGAGGTTACCCTTCAGTATGACGCCCGCATACCCATTGAGGCTGCCAGCACGCTTCAACGGGTCAGTGAGCGTGCCGTCAAGCTGGTCGTTGATGTACAGGTCGAACCGATAGCCAGCGGCATCGGAGGTGATCACCACCCTCATGACCTGGCCGGCCTTGGGAGCAGGCAGATAGGGGGCCTTGTCGTCCACTTTCACCCCGGGGGCCCCATTGGCAATCGTGTACAGGTAAATCCTCTTGTTGGTGCTGTGATGCCAGATCATGTACCCGTTGGCATTCACGCTGTTGGCGTCCAGCATGACCGCAAGGGCTCCCTCCCGCGTACCAATGGTGTCGGCAGTAGTGCCCCACTTGAAAGAGACCGTGGTGGGCCCGGTCATGGCGTTGAACACCGCCAGATACCCGGGCCATTGATAGACTGTGCTGGTATTGGCCAACTCATTGTTGACAATCTGGTAGACCGGATCGGCGGTCCAATTCGACCCAAGCTGCGTCCGGTTGAAATTGTCAACCATGGTCTGCGCCGCACCAAAGCCGGCCACCACCGCCAAGAGGACCGCTACCATCCCCCACCGCACCACATGTGTCTTGAGCATCATCCTTGTACCCTCCACAGTTCCACAACCCCGAGCGTGGGTGTTTCACGCAAAGACACCATCTCACTGCAAAGACAGCTCCGGCGCGTCACGCCCCCTCTCAGCAACTTGATTTTGCTTAACGTTAGCTGGGCGCTACGCCGGTGCTTCCGGCGCGTTCGCTTCCCTTTGGGCAAAGGCTATGCCACCGGGCAAAAATATGACAGTTACGTAACCTGAACAGTCGACGAGCGACGGGGAACTGCCCCCACCTCAGTGGGCAACCACGAAGAACAACCCCAAGGCGAAGGCACCACCCAGCAGGAGCGCCACGAGGAAGAAATTGGCTGCAGAGAAGAACAGTTGAGCGGTGTGCGGATCGAGAGCGCGAGAGAACCTGCGTTGCAGGCGCAGGTACCAGCCCACGAACAGCACCAACAGCGCCAATCCGACGCCCGCGTAAAGGCGGAGAATGCCCACACGGTCGGCCAAAGGCCAAAGCTCATGGCGCAAGGTCATCGCGCCGAGCACGCCGCATATTGCCCCCAGAACGAATGACCCAGCAGCCAGCGCCGTGCTCTTCATCGTCCCTCCTCACGACCCCCAGCCTGCAGCGCCGGAACGGACTGCTGCATGGCCTCCAGGAGCTGGTCCAGCTCCTGGTAGCTGAATGCGCCGTCCGCCAGGGCGGCAAGCACCAGCGAAGCGACGCGGCGCATCTGGGCTTCGCTCACTTGGCGGCGCGCCACGGCATTGGTGAACGCGTCAAGCACCTCGAGGACGCGCTCCCTATTCTTGGTGACGTAGCCATCGGGCACGGCGCGAAAGACCTGCGCCACCAGGTGCGCCGCATAGGGCTGGGCAAAGCGCGACGCGAGGCGAGAGCGGTATTGCCAGGCAAGACTGGCCAACACCAAAAGCAACACAGCACAGCTGGTAAAGCCTGCGATAAAGCCCCCCAGGACCAAACGTTTTCTCGACCAACTCATACCTCAACGCCCTTTTTTTTCTATGTGCAGCGTAGTACTTCCCTGTGCGCCGTGGTGCCGAGCCGCGCCTCAGCGGTGGTAACCGTCAAAAAGCCCCACGACTTTGCATACGAACGTGCAAAAGTCGTCTGCGCCGTCGATCAGGGTGCGGCGGAGGAGCAGGGGGTCCTGGGCTGGGGTGTTTGCCCCTTTCAGCGTGGTGACGGCGAAGCGAATGCCAGCCTCTGCCAGCATGTTTCTCACCCGTTCGTCGAAGGAGGAGGCGTCCCCCAAAGGATAGGCAAAAGTAATCACCTCCCTACCGGTCCACGCCCGCAGCTGAGCCATGGAGTCGACTATTTCCCGACGCGCCTCCTCGGCGGGGACCTTGGTGAGCACCACGTGGTGCAGGGTGTGCGCACCGAAACGGAGGAAGTCGCCTGGCGCCTCGGCGATGTCTTGGGCACTCAACATCTCGGCTGCCGGAGCCTCGGTCTCCGCCCCTCGGCCAAGCTCGCTCCTGAGGTGCGCAAGGGTAGTGTGCCTTTGCACTTCGGGCATCTTACACAGCAGGCGGAACAAACGCCAGAAGGCGGACTGCCGTTCAGCGGCGGGTGCGAGCCGAAAGCATTGTCCCCTCCCTTGCAGTTCCACGCAATACTCACCCTCCGGAGCCCTCCACACCAGGTGGCTGAGTTCATTCCACCAGAAAACCGTGTGCCTACCCACCTGTCCGGTGGTGACAAAAACGGTGGCGGGCACGCCGAACTCCTGGAGAACAGGGAGCGCGAGCGTGAAATTGTCCCGATAGCCGTCATCAAAGGTCACCGCAAGCGGTGGCAGACGAAAGGCGCGCGGGTTCTGCCGGAAAGAGGCAAAGGCCTCCAGGTGTACCGGCGAGAACATCTGTCGCACGTAGGCCATCTGGCGGACAAACTCTGCCACCGGCACAGCCAGCGCTTCCTCGATGGTACCTGCCGGCTGCGGTTCCCTGGTCACCCTATGATAACCCAGCACCCGGAACTGCGGCCGGCGCGGGGTCACCATGCGGTACCAGAGAGCAGCTGCGCCCGATTGGACCAGGGCCCGGCTGAGCCTGCTCTTAGCCCAGCGGGAATGACTCCGGGTCATGAGGCTCATCTTCTGCCTCGCTCGCCGTGGACATTCTCCTGGGACGGGGCAACAACACGGCCCTTGTGGCTGTGCGTGCGGCTCGCCGTCATGGTTTTTCCACGCGCACACCCTTCGGTGGCGAAGGCGGCGTGGTATCCTGCTTTTCTGTGCCGCGGAACACGAAGCGCAAGGCGTCCGAGATTACGTAGCCGTTAGCGTTGTTGCTGATGCGCACGTAGCTCGTGGTGCCCTTGGGGAAGTAAAACAAACCGAGGCGATTCCACTGCCCGTAGTTGCCGGTCTGGTCAATAAAGCCGCGACGCTTGACCTCCCCGTTCACCACCACCTCATACGGCACATTGCTCGCCTCCTGATAGCTTGAGGGCGTATCGCCATGCCACCCGTGCCACTCGAAGACTTCGTAGTAGCCGGCCACGCCGATGGTCGGCGTATAGGTGGCAGTGGCTTCGCCCTGTCCCGGGGCAGCCACGAAGTAGCCGTACCCTTCGGGGGTCTGGTCGGCTGGCGCGGTCCACTGTGTGTAGTAGGGATTGTTGCCAGCGAAGCTGATCCAGCGCGTGTTCATCGGTACCCATCTTCCTTCATAAGCAGCAGGTGAACTGCCTGGACTGGTGTCGTTGTTGTTGTAGTTGCCGACGATGATGTCGCTGACCGCTACCGTGGGTTCTTTGAACAAGAGAATACCATCGCCGCGGTTGCGCTTGGGCTTGTCGGCAGTCCAGCCGTACAGCTGTACAGAGGCAAACAGAGAGCCATTGTTGAAATCTGGGTCCTGCCCTCCCCTGAACCGGTAGTAGGGGCCGGCGTAGCCGGAGGCGCTCCTCAGGTCCGCATCCGTCACCGTGATGGTCGTTCCGGTGGGGTTGCAGATGACCGCGCCTTTGTCAAAAAAGCGCACGTAGGCACCATTGGCCAAGCGTTGCGGCATGCCCGTGGGGTAGCCCAGGTCCGTATCGAACTCGTCGTACCAGTAGGAAATGTAGTAATAGTCGCCGAACGTACGGCCATAGTAGGAGTCTCCCAAGAGGGCGGTGGTCAGCCCATAGCGCATGTAGGTGAAGTCATTCTTGCCCGTTTCGGCATTGGCTTCTTTGACATAATCCTTGATGTAGTAGACCGAGGGCTTGAGGCCGTTGCTGAGCCACGCCTGCATGTTGGCAAAAAGCCCCCACGGGTCACCCCAACCGGCGGCAAAGCGCATAAAGCCTTCCCACACGATGCCGTTGGCGAGGGTAAACAATCCTGCCTCGCCGCCACCGCCGCCGCAGTTGACCAAGATGATGCTCGGCTTGCCCGGATGCACCTGCTGAAAGCGCTGCCGCTCATAGAGCAGGAGACTGGTCATGCCCACGCGCCACTTCTCGTTGATCCAGTTCAGGCCATGTTCTTCGAAATCGTTCCTGCCGTTGTTATCGAAATCGACATCATCAAAGTCTTCCGCCCAAAAGGTTTCGCGGAAAGCATCCCAGGCGGTGCCGTCGAAGTTGGTAAAGTCGGCGCGCTCAAAACGCTTGTCCACCAGATGCTGCCAAGCCGCCTTTCCATCGACGAGCGGGCAGTACTCCGTCAGGTTGGGCAGCATGCCAAAGCCCACGAAGCGCACCGGTGCCGTGACCTTGGTGCCCGCCGGATACGTGGTGCCAAGTTGGTCTGATGCCACGCCGGTGAATGCCGTGCTCGTCTTGCCGCGATAGTAGACTGGGCTGTCACCTACAAAAATGTAATACGGCGCATTGGGAAAGGTCGCAGTGCTCGCCACCGGGATCGACGTGGAGCCAGGGCCAACGCTTTCGGTGGTGACGGTGGAGTAGGAGTGCAGGGCATGGAACTCCACCGGGTCGCTTCCTGGCCACACCCCTTGGGTGCTCACCAGTCCCAGAATCACGATGTCAGGATTGTACTGGCGGAGAAGCGCCGCATACTCGGGGCCTCCCCGTCCCACATCGGCATAGACGATGGCCAGGTCGTACTGCGCCCAGATCATGGGCTTGGCCCCGATGGAGGTCTCGCCGAAGGTGATCCCCCCGGGGCCGCTTGCTACCACGCGCGGATAGGGGGGATTGTGCTTCTGGGCCTCTGCGGAAAGTGGCAACCCGCTCGCCGCAAGAAGCAGCGTAAGAAACAGACGTGACGTTCTCATGGCCTCACTATTCTCCTCTTGGTGTGCTCATGTGATCAGCGAGGAGCAACGCCACCTACCACTCGATGTGATCACCTTGGCACTCCCGCGCCATATCCACCGGCCGATCTCAGAGCTACGGCTTTCGGCAGATGGCGATCAGCGACAGTCCCAAGGGAACCGAGATGTGGCGTTCCACGCGTCGAAGCACGGGTACAAGGTTGTCAAAGACTTGCGCCTGGAATCTCGAAAGTCTCTTTCGCCTGAGCACCCGCCCATTCAAGAACCGGCCGACGGCTCCCAGGGCATTGTGGAAGTAGACCTTCTCAATCTCGAACCCTGCTTCCCTGGCTTTGGCTTCCAGCTCGGCCTTTTCATAGCGCCTGACGTGTGCGAAGGCCTCGTCGAGCGACCCGTAGAGCGCGCGACGAGCGGGCGCTACGACGATCAATCGGCCGCCTGGCCCGAGCAGGGCGTGAACCCACTGCCTGAACGTCCTGCGCGATGCCCTCCAGAACGTCGATGCAGATTGCGGCGTAAAAGCTTCCCAGTCCCAGCTCAAAGAAGCGCTCATCGGCGAAATCGTCATGCGACCCCGATGGACGGACTAACGCACAGCCTACGCTGGGGACACTCCAGATATGCTCCGTTGACTTCCCTCGCCGCCACGGGCCTCTGTAGGCGAGCAACAACACCGACTCTTTCCCTCTGCCTGCGCCCACCAAAACCTCTCGATCAAGAAACGGCTCGACGGCCGAGAGGGGCAAGGGCGTTTCGCGGCTTCATGCGCCTCCCGGTGCAGTGGGCATCTTGAGCCGGTGCTTGGCCTGCAAGTCGCGTGCCACCAGCCTGCAGACGAAGTGAGGCAAGCTGCTTCCGGGCAGTCTTCTTGACCTGGTGCTGCACTCCCCCGGCACAAGAGATGGACACCCGGCAGAGCCTCAACCCCTCACAGGTACGCCAGCATGGTCTCGCCCCACAGCGCAAATTCGTTGGCCAGCAATGTTCGAATCTTGAGCATATCAGGCCCGAAAGCCCGGTAAGACCTGATCGAGTCGGTGGCCGTTGCATCGGGCTGCGCATCTGTCAACAAGCTCAACAGCCTGTCACGAAGGAAATGACAAAACCAGAAAAGCCGATGCCCACTAAAGAGCCGAACCATCCCCTCGGGGGTCTTCGTAAGCAGATAAGGATACTCGTCGGCATCGAAACCGGCCTGGCGGATGACCAGGAAGGCACGGCTTGCTTTCTTAGAGGCCTCTGCGAATGAGGTAGCCTCTTCCCTGCGTACGCGAATTCGCCTTGGCAGCCTTTGGGGGACTTCTCTGCCCTGGCCTCCGGCCTGACACCAAGACCGAGGAAAAGCAAGCACGGGTGCTCCTTTCGGCATCGAGGTGGCCAATGAGCCTTTCACGCTCCGCTGGCTAGCAAGATGTGCCTGCGGCGCCACCCTCCCGAAACGTCGGTAAGCACCGCCCTCTGCCTTTCGTCGTGCCCTTCAGGACGGAGACAAACTCAATACATTGGCAAGGCCTGATGCCAGACACAATGTCGTCAGGGATACCTACTGCCTGTGGTGGCCCCGCTCCGCAGGAAGGCGGCGCATCTGGTACAGCGAGGCGTACGGGAAGCGGTGGATGAGGACTGGCTCGCCGAACTCCTCATTTGGCACCCGCCCATTGCGCAGGACATCCGCCAACGATTCCACGGGACCGCTGGTGGGATGGTTGAGCACCACCCACAACCTTTCCGTTTGGTGCATAGGCCTGAACATGGGGCCTTCGTCTACACCCAATCGTGAGAAGTGGTAACGCAGCGGCATGCTCGCCGGTGCAGGAGACAGCAGTTTGTCCCCGGGCGCCAGCTGTTCAGCGAGAAAAGCTGCCATCTCCTTGCCATCATGGAAATGGGCATAGTCGTTGGCGTGCCGCGTTCGCGCTCCCAGGACCGTCAAAGAGTTGGCAACCAACAAGAGGCTGGCAACTGCCGCCACCGCAGTTGGGGCATGCCTTCGTGCCACTGCCTCCAGGCCCCACGACAGTCCTGCGGCGCCACAAGCTGAGTAAAGGGGCCACAGGAAAAGCCATACCCGCGGGAAGGGGACCACGCGATGGAGCAGCAGCACGGGTACGAGGAACATTGGCACCCCTCCAACGAGCAGCCTGCGTGCGCGAGCCGACTCCCCCGGCTCGAACATGGACACAAGGAAACCAACCAGCAGCACCCCCTGCACCACCAACGGCACATCTCGGTGCCAGAGCTGCCACACGCCGGGCAAAGTCGCCCACAGCTCCTTTGCAAACCGAGCCAAGGGCAGGCGCTGGTAAACAGGGTTGGAGGTCATCTCTCGCAGGCCGTTCACCAATAGGGGCGGCGCGTAGAGGAGCAAAGTGAGGGCCGCCATGACCATCGCACTCCACCCCATCCGGACTGCCATTAGTCCTCTGGCTCCAGAACCGCACCCTGCGATCACGCACAAAACGAGGTAGGTGTAGATTATGCCCACCCCGTAGAGCATTGTAGGTACCGTGAACATGCTCAACGCCCCGGCCACGGCAAACAGGAGCCACGCGGCGCGGTTGTCGTGCCGTCGAGCGTACTCGGCAAGCCATAGTTGCCCAAGGAAGAGCAGAGCCCCCAAGATGTACCCCCGCCCGCGGGTGGAATAGTAGACCAGGCAACCTGAGCCGGCCGCCACCGCCGCACCAATGAGCGCGGCTCCAGGCCCGCGCACACGTCGTGCCACAAAGTAGAGCAACCCTATCAGGCAGATCCCCGCCAGCAAGGCGGGCAGCCGAATTGCCCACGGACCCTTGCCGAAGATCCCCACCGAAACGTGCGCAAGGATAGTATTGAGCAAGTGGTTACCAGGGTGGCGATAGTTGGCCAGGGCGAAACGGAGCGGCTTGTCAATGTGGAGCACAAAGGTGGCGCTTTCATCGTAGGACATCGGCTCAAACAGAAAGGAGATGCGAATGGCCGCGCCGATTAGAAGAAAGGCTACCAATGTCCAGATGAACAACCTTTCTCTGCACGCCGAGTGCAGCGCGGTTCCAACTGCACTCAGCAGTGTTCTGCTGTCGCGCCACAGGGCGTAGAGGCCTCGGGCGATCAGGCCTCGGCAGGCCAGGCCGAGCATGAGCATGGCCAAGCCCAATCCGCGCATGCTCCACGCGAGCAACTGGTGGACGTATGGCGTATAGAAATCCGCTCGGCCATGCCTTGCCCAGTGGTCCACAATGCCTTTTGCGACCACAAAGTTGCATAATGATGCACCGACAAGAAGGACGCCACATGCAGCCACGACCCAGGGCACCACTCTTAGTCGAGGCGGGTATCCGCTTTCTCTGCCTCTCACTTTGACCTCAATGTCAGCTAAAGGACGAGCAACACGTCTTCAGTCAAACTGGCGACTTGCACAAGGTATCAGCGGCGCCATCCCGCGCCCAACAAGAGAAGCGGCCTGGCTATGCTCCACCAATCCACCACCCCGCGCATCTTGGTAAACGAGCCGTTGCGCAAGGAAGGATAGACGATCGTTACGGATACCTCCTTGACCCTGTATCCGAGGCGCAGTGCCATAAAGTACAAGTAGGGCTCAAGTTCGTAGTGGTCCAACCACTGTTGGTGCAGGTTGAGCCGCCTGTCCCTGAGCACATCTGCGCGCAAGGCGCGGAACCCACACGAGCCGTCCGTCACGCGCCTGCGCGCCATCAGGGAAAAGAGTAGCGAATAGGCTCGCGTTCCGGCCTGGCGATGGGCAGGGTGGTTGAGCCTCCTGCCGCCGGGGAGATAGCGTGAGCCTTGTACAAAGTCGTAGGCACCAGCGAAGAGCGGCGCAAGCAGCAGGGGAAGCTGCCGAGCAGGGGTTTTGCCACCGCCGGACATTACCGCCACGAAATGGAAACCCTGTTGTAACGCATAGTCGAATCCCGTGCGAATGGCCGCCCCCACCCCACGATTGCCGGCATGCCGGATTACCGTAGCCCCTGCCGCTGCCGCTTCGTCTGCGCTCCCATCCTGTGAGCCATCGTCGACCACCACCACCTCGTCCACCCACTGGTGGGGCACCTCCTTGACTGCGCGGCCCACGCGCCCTTCTTCGTTCCAAACAGGCGCGATGACAATGACCCGGCCTGGTTTGCTCACGGCATCCCCCCGTGCTCACTACCCTCCAGCCACTCCCTGGTGCGCCGCAACCCCTCCTCGAGGGTGGTCTCTGGCACCCAGCGTAGCTCCCGGCGAATGCGCTCGATGTTCATCACCCGCCGCCTTATGTTGTCGATGTCCCGGCGGTCGATATGCTCGACGCGTAGAGGCTTGCCAAAGACCTTTGCCACGCACTCCGCCAGGTAGTTGATTGTCACTTCCCGACCAGTGCCGACGTTGTACACACGCCCCTCGGCCTTTGTGGACACGGCGGCCAAGAGCGTGGCCTGAACCGCGTCCTCAACATAAGTAAAGTCTCGGGTCTGCTCACCGTCACCGTGGATGAGCAACGGACGGTCCTGCATGGCCGCATCAAAGAACTTGGCCACGACACCGCAGTAGGGGTTGTCCGGGCTCTGCCGCGGGCCGTAGATGTTCGAGTACCGCACCACACATGTGGACAGGCCGAACGACTCGTAGAAGGCAGTGCAGTAGTTTTCGCCCGCGAACTTGCTCACCGCATACGGCGAGAGCGTCGCATACTGGTCATCCTCGTTGATGGGCAAGTAACGGGCATTGCCGTAGATGGAAGAAGTGGAAGTGTACACCACGCGACGGACACCCAATTTGCGCGCAGCAAGCAGCACGTTCAGGGTCCCGCCAATATTGGTCTGAAAATCTTCCCGGGGATTGCGCGTAGAGACGGTGATATTGCGCGCCGCCGCATGGATAACAATCTCACACCCAGCCATTGCCTCTTCCACCACCCCGGCGTCAGTGACGCTGCCAAGAATGAAACGTAGGCGCCGCTCCTCCGGAAGATTCTCTCGCTTGCCCGTGAACAGGTCGTCAAGGACTGTCACCTCGGCGCCGTATTCCAGCAACCGTGCCACGATGCTCGACCCCACAAAGCCGGCGCCCCCGGTGACCAAGACATGGACCCCTTGCAACTGTTTCATCTCCCGTCACCTTTCCCGTGCCTGAACGGCTTCTTCTGTCGGCCGAAGCTCCCCATTCGGCCCAAACAGTACCACACGGCACTTGCCTCCTTCATACTCACGCAGCAATGGGCGTTGAGCACGAAGGCGTGCCTCCAAGGCCGTCATCTCCACCGAAGGCCACTTGTGCCCGAAGAGCAGCCACAGCCGTCCTGGCACCGCCTCCAGCTTGCGAAACAAGGGCTCGTAATCCTCGAGTTTGTTATGCTGCTCGCCATAGATGACGTGAACCTTGCCGCCCTTGCCGGGAATAGGGTACTCATGGGCATAACCAGGTTGGTGGTCGGTGAAGTAGTAGTAGAACCCGACAATTGCCGCCCAGTGCAAAAAGACCGTATCGCCATCTTCGGCGTTCTGGGCCAAATACTGCACCGCTAAATCGATTCGTCGCCCGCCACCAAGGCGCATCTTGCTCACGTCCACCGCGTTGCGGTAGACCATCCCCGCAACCCACACGCCCAGCACCACCATCACCACAGCTGCCAGCAGGCGACCTCGCTGCCGCAACCAATCCACTGCCTCAGAGAAACCGCCAATCATCATCCGCATCCAGGACGGCAACAGGAACAGCAGCAGACGATTGGCGGTGAAGGGATAGAATCCCGCCACTGCTGCACCCACACAGAAGAGCCAGGGCAAAACGAGCAAGCCGAGCTCATACCATTGCCGCCTGCGCACCCGTGAAATCAACCAGATAGCGAGCAGGGCGTTGGCCACGACGGCAAAGGGTGCAGAATGGCGAAAGAAGAACCAGGGCAACTTCAATGTTTGGAAGCCAATGCGCGCGAAGAAATGGGCAACGTAGCCGATGTCCCCGATGCGGCTATGGTCAAGCATCTGGATACCGAAGGACTTCATGAACACGTCGTTACTCACGGCTTGTTCGATAGCCAGGCTGCGCAGCCCTGCGAAGGACACCACCGTCAGGAGCCCGGTCAGCAGCAGCGGCACAAAATGAGGACGCAGTGCGCCCTGGTTGCGCCGCGCCAGGAGCCACACCCGAACGCAGAGGAGCAAGAAGATGCTCGCCGTGACGTAGACCGCGCCGTAGCCTATCCAGAAGCTCACCGCAGCCAAAAGTCCGAACAACGCCCAATCCCGTGTCTGGTTTCCCTCCAATAGCCGCTTTCCCGCAATGAGCAAGAGCGAGCAAAAGAGAACGTCGGCGGTGTAATGTTTGATGGCCTTTGCCCAAGTGAGCATCTGGTCCGAAGCGAGGCCCACCAGCACGGGCGCTATGAGGGCCCACCGCCGTCCGGAGTACTCGCGGTACAAGAAGTAGCTGACCAGCGTCGCGGCGCTCGCAAATAGGAGCGGCAAGAGCCGGAAGGCAAAATGGCTGGCGCCTAACACAACCACTGCCGCCCGGGTGAGCAGCGCAAAAAGCGGCGGGAAGTGCATAGGCCAGTTCCGGTAGAACTCCAGGGTGGCCTCTGCCGGCCATGGGTAGCGCAAGATGCTCCAATCGCTGCTGATGAGTGCGCGCGCAGGGTGGAGCTCATCACTGCCCAGCACGATCTTGTCGAGGCCGTATGCTTGCAGGCCCGCCGCCAGACCGACAATCAGCAAGAGGAATGGCCAATCGGAGCGTTGCCGCATCCCTCACCTCCTCACTCCCGTACAGACTGCAAGTCTTGGGCATAGCTGTCGAACAGGCGGCCCCAAGGTGTCTGCTGCCGCCAGCGGTCGAAGGTTGTCCTTCCCTTGACCGGCCACCAGAACAGGTCGTGATACGCTGCTGAAGCAAAGACGAACAGGTACACAAGCGGCGTTCTGAAGAGGAGCTTTTGCAGCCTCTTGCCACCGCCGAACCAGAACAGATCGCCGGCTCTACTCGCCAAATTGTCACCAACCTTGCAACCGAGGCAAAAGCCCTCGACGTCGTCGCCCACCAGCTCGATCTCCTCTGGGCGTCCCACTCCCAAACCCGCCTCATGGGCCAACCTGATGTACCCGACCTGCATGGGCGCAAAGCCGAGAATTTTGGCGGCTACCGCGTCCACAGCCACCTGGTCGCCGCTGGCAAGGATGAGGTCAGCCTGCACCGGGCGCATGGTGCGCGGCCCAGGACCGTCGCCCGCCGTAGTGCCATCCATCGCGGCAAAGATCCCGGGGTGTATCTCGCGCTGTATCGCCAACAGGTCCACCAGCGTCTCGTGAATGACGCTGTGCGTGTAGTGGCGCCTGGTGTTGAGCAGGCCACCGAATGCGTTCTTCATGGCGCCAGTCGTCGTTGTGTAGATGTGGCACTTCAGGGTGGGCAGGTGAACGATGTTTTTGCCGAAGAAAAAGTCCGGTAGCCTGATCCCCTCGGGAAAGACTTTGTCCAGCACCAACATCTTGCTCTTAGGCCGGTACGGCACCCAGGCCATGTCCTGTGGCAAGAAGTTGTATCGTTCCGCCACCTGATGACGCTCATACACGGGGGCCAGACGGTTGAGCTTTGCCCCCTTGCGTGGGTTGGTGACCACCGTGTTGTTGTGCACTGCCACCAGGTCGCGATAGCCAGCCTCCCGCAACGTGCGCACCACGCCCTCCAGCTGCCACGGCGTGGTGTTCGCCGAGGGGAATGGATAGTGCCAGGAAATGTTGTCCTTGAGGATGGTGGTGACTCCCGGCGCCAGGTGCTGCCGGAACCCTGCAAGCTCCATGGCGCGCGCGATGTCTTCCTGCACCCGCTCCGGGCTTGTCCTGACCACCGCGACGGTCGCCCGCCTGGCCATGCGCTTCCTCCTCACTTGCCCGCGACAGGCTGTCCTCAGTAGCCATCTACGGCAGCCATCCACCCCTCGGCTGTCTTGATGGGGCACAGGTGGTGCATGCCGCGGCGATTCCAGGGGGCGAAGCCCTTCAGAACTGGCTTTTTCCCCACCTTTCTCTCTTCGTAGTCGGTCGGCGACAGTTTGGTGATCTCGATCGCCCAAACTTGACGTCCGTAATACTTGGCATCATCCTGGGCGAAACGGTACAATCGGCCGTCAATGTGCACCACCGCGCCCCCCGGTCTGGCAATCTCCGGATTGCCGTTCACCACCGGACTGCGCGGGTGCTCGGTCCACGGCCCCAGGGGCGTATCCGCGTAATACAGCCTGAGCACGCGGTTGCCCATCGTCTCGCTGAACAGCCACCAGCGGCCCTCGTGCTCGAAGATGGTGTTGTCTTTGAACAGCTTGTCGTCCTGGTCGATTAGCTTCTTGATGAACTCCCAGCGGTAGGGGAAGTGCACCGCACGATAGAGCCTGACCGACCTGGTGGTCGCCGCTTCGGGGATCATGTAATAGTCCCCTTTCCACTTGAACACGCAGGGGTAAGAAAGGTGAAATGGCTCGTCCAGCACGACGCCCTTGTACTGCCAACCTCTGCCATCACCGCTTGTGGCGACCGCAATCACCCCCTGGCCGGTCACCGCCTCCAGCGCTTCGTAGAAGATGTAGAAGGAATCCTTCTCGCTCACCAGGAAAGGATCCGCCACGCAGCGTATCTCCAGCTCGGGCATGCTGTAGCGGGTGAGCACTGGATTGTCCAGTCCCTCGCCGCTGAATTGCAGAGGCGCGCCGTCGCGCGAGCGATAGATGCCGATGGCGAACTCCTTGTTTTGGTAGGATTCATCCACGCTGCCGTTGTGGAACCAGATGATGCCCGCGGCAATGCCGGCCAAGGCGGCAAGCCCAGCGAGCACCACCGCGTCAAACAGGGGCATGCGCGCGGCGAGCAGGCCGCGACGGTGGAGTCGCAGTCGCTGGCCAATGGCAAGGAGCAGTCCCAAGGCCGCTCCTGCGGCGCCAAAGCCGATCATCAGCCTGTCGTTGGGCCCGTAGTAGCGAGGCTGCCCTTCCCAGATGTCGTGCAACAAGCCGTAGCTCAGGAAGACGCCGCCTATGGCCACCATCCCCACAGAAGTCACTATTCTCCAGTTGATGCGCATTATTCTCCCTCGCTCCTGCGAAGGTGGACAAACCAACCACTCAGCGCCCGCCATGTCTTTCTTGCGACTTCGCACACCAGCGCCGCCGTCGGTGCCAAGTCGTCGCCCGCAAAGACTGCAAACCTCTTCCTCCCCCGCAACAGTCGCCCCCATTCGCGGAAAGCGATGCGTCCCCGCCGCACCTGCCGCAGCCAGAGCCGTGCCACGCCCTCCTCGTGGACCCACCTCGCTTCGCCGGCGCTTACCCCGGGCGGCCGGGGAGAAATCCTAATCCCGACCATGTCGGCGTAGGCTACCCAGGGCAAGCTCACTCCATACAACTCGCTTACCCCGGACTGGAGGTCGATGCGCCCCACCGTGGGCTCGATCATCACTAAGCGTCCGTCTCGCGTATCGCGACGGTACTCCATCGACCCCAGGCCCCGGAACCCCACCTCGTTCATGAAGCGCAGGGTCAGTTCTTCGAGCTCCCCGGCCTGATGGCCTGTGGCGATCGCCGTGCAGCCGCGCTCCGGAGGCCACTGGCGCAACTTCCGACCGGTGAAGGTAGCCAGCGGCCGGCCTTGGCTATCGATGCACAGGAGACAGAAAAGCACCTCCTCGTCGCTGCCCGGGATCCACTCTTGCACGACCGCCTGCGAGGCCAGCGCGTGGAACTCAGCATAGGCTGCGCACAGGGCCTCTGGCGAGTGCACCATATAGTTCTTCGGCATGCGCCGCGCTTCCCACGCCACACCCCGCACCGCAGGCTTGACGATACAAGGGTAACGGATTACCCGTGCCGCCTGCTGCGCTTCCTCCAGGCTTCTCACCACCAACGTCTGCGGCACCGGATACCCGTGGCGCGTGGCGAAATCGGCAAAGCGGTCCTTGTGCATCAGCGTCGCCACCACCTCGGCGTCGGGCAGATTGAAGAAGTAGTGGCGCTCCAAAGCATCGCGGTGCTCGGACACCGAGAGGACCTGTGGGTCTCCGCAGGGGAAAAGGGCCGCCTTCGTGCCCAAGCTCTCGCCTATCGCCTGCAGGGTCGCCGCCAGCGCTTCCCCTTCGATCGCGGAACGCACCACTCTGCGGCAGTACCGGGAATGCGCCCCTGGGCGATGCGCATCCTCGTCAACGCCGATGACGTACACGCCCCGCCTGCCCAAGGCACGCACCACTTCTAGACCGGTCTCGTGCAGCGGCACCACCACCGCAGGAGACAGGCTGCCCTGGCGGCACGACACGTCAGCCCCCCGCCACCGGCGCGAGCCGCGCCCGATCGAACACCAGATAGCGCGTCACGTGAAGCGTGCTCACGTGCGTGGCCACCTTGTGGTGCAGTTTGATCGAGGCGGCGTTCTTGGTGCCCACGCAGCTCCACAGCCGCTCGTGGCCGTGCTCCCGTAACCAGTCCCCAAGAAATGAGTAGGTCGCCAGCATCAGCCCTTTGCCGCGGTGCTCAGGGTGGGTGAAGACATTGTAGCCATAGGCATCGATGCCTGGACGAAGGGGCAGGAACTTGAGCGGCTCCTCCTGGTTAAACGCACAGCGGCCGAACCTGCTCACCCAATGAAAATGAGCAATGTCATCCCGGTGCTCGGCGACAAAGCAGAGCTCCTCCGCAGCAAAACGCGCCTCAAGCAGTTGCCGCACCAGTTGTTCGTTGTAAAAGAGCGGATAGTTCTCGGCGTAGGAGGCCAACCAGAAGGCCACCAGCCGGTCGACTTCTGCTTTGTCGGGTGGCAACAGGCGAAGGGTATAGCCCTCCGGACAAGCATATGTCGGCCGAGCAGTGCCCAGGTCGGTGACAAAGACCAAAAAGGTATTCCTGCGCACCAGCCGCTTTCCGACGTGGTGCGCCACTGCGGGCACGCCGCCGACCTGGAACTCATGCACCACCTTGTTGAGCCGCAGCTTCCACATGGCTCGCCTCAGGCCCCGCACAGGTGCGAATGCGCCGCCGGAGCCAACGCGCTACGGGTTCTCGCGCCTATGGGCACTTGCTCCGACCTGCCGTCGATCAGAGCGTCGTACAGCCGCTCGAAGGCCGCCACCTGATGCTCCACCGTAAAGTGCTCTTCCACCCGCCTCCGTCCGGCCTGGCCGGACCTGGCCATCAGCTCGCGGTCGGCCAGCATGTTGAGCAGGGCGGATGCTAAGCTCTGGGCGTCGGCCGGCGCGGCCAACAGGCCCGTCTGTCCGTGGACGACCAGCTCCACCGTCCCCTCCACCGCGGTAGCCACCACCGGCTTGGCACACGCCATCGCTTCCAAAATGACGTTGGGAAACCCTTCCCACAGTGAGGGGAGCACGAACACGTCAAACTCGTTGAGCAGCTCGTGGACGTCCTCCCGCAGGCCGAGGAAGTGTACGTGACGCTCCAGGCCCAACTGGGCCACGCGCTCCCGCACTCTAGGCTCTTCGCGGCCCACGCCCACCAGCACAAAGTGGGCCTCGGGGTACTCGGCGACCACTTGCTGCACTGCCTCTACAAGGTACAGGTGTCCCTTCTGTTTGCGGAAATGAGCAACTGTGCCGAATATGGTGGCGCCAGGCGCCCCGATCTCGCGCGCCAAGCTTCCCGTTTTCGGACGGGGCGCATAGTTCCTGAGGTCCACGCCGTAGTGAATGGTGGTTATCGCCCGAGGGTTCTGGTGCCGCTTGTCCACGACGAACTTTTGGATTGAGTCGGACACGGTAACCACCATATCGAACCGGTTGCGCAACGCCCAGTACATGAGCTCCCGACGCAAATTGAGAGGGTGGGTAATCACCTCCCAGGAGACCAGCGCCTTGGGGCGCGCAAGACAGCTGGCCATCGCCCCGATGATGTCTGCAAAGAACAGCGTGGTCTGGACCAAGTCCGGGCGAAAGGTGCGCACCAACCGCGCCACGGCAAAGGGCAGCGTGAGGTCGTACCGGCAGCGCCTGGGGAAGATATATAGCAGATGGCCGAGGCTGCGGAACTCCTGCTCCATGAGGCCCGACTTGCCCACGGCACAAATGGCAATCTCATAGCGCTCCCTGTCCAGCCGGCTGAGCAGCTCCCAGAGTTTCCGCTCGCCTCCTGCCCGCCCTAAACCGTGCACCACGTGGAGCAGGCGTTTCTTTTGCTTGGTCACGCTCCTCGCTCCCTCATCCTCACGCCCCGCCCACCTGGCGGTACACGACCATGAGGCGGCGGAGGTGCTCCTCCGGCGCGAACCAGCGCTCCGCCTTGGCGCGCGCCTTGCGGCCCATCGCCTCTAACTTCGACCGCTCGGCCAACAGCGCCCGGATCGCTCTGACCATGTCGCCCCGATTGTTGGGCTCGAAGAGCACCCCGTCCTGGCCCGGTTCGATGAGTTCCGGTATGCCGCCGATGTGCGCGCCCACCACCGGTTTGCCCAAGGCAAAGGACTCGTAAACGGCCAGCGGTGAGTTGTCGTAGACTATGGAAGGTACCACGGTGAACATACTGCCGCGCATCACCGCCCGGAGTTGTTCGCTTGCCAAGTGACCAAGGAAGCGTACGTTGCGCAGGCCGCGGGCCGCGACGAAACGCTTGAGCGGCTCCTCCAACCTGCCCGTGCCACACACGTACAGCTCCGCCTCGGGGATATCCTCCATGGCCTCCACCAGGAGCTCGACACCTTTTTCCCTGGAAAGTCGCCCAACATAGGTGAAGTAGCTGCCCGCCTGGTAGGATGGGACGTATTCGTCAATCGGGATGGTGTATGGCAACCAGATCACCTTGTCCGGTGGAAAGCCGTATTGAATCATCTTGTCCCGCAAGAAGCGGCTCGGCGAGAGGTAAAGGTCTACCGTCCGCCGATAGGTACGAAGGAAGCGATGCACATAGGCCTCGACGCTCACCAGAACACTGGCCGCCAGCGAGCCCTTCAGGCAACGCTCTTTGATGGGGTGCCAGAACTCTTTACCCTGGCACAGCTCGCAGATCTCGCCCCGTCTGTTCAGGAACAGGTAGCTCGGACAGAGGATCTTGTACTCGTGCAAGGTGAACACCACTGGAATGCCGCGGCGCTTCAGGGCAAGAAGGACCGACGGCGAGAGGTGGTGGTAGACGCCATGCACGTGCGCAATATCCGGAGAAGTGTCGTCAATGAGCCTCTCGATGTTGCGCCGTGCCTCGAGGCTGTAGATGACTCTGCCAACGCTCCGCAGCCCTTGGCGGAGCGTCATGCGGCCCAAAATACGGTCAGGGTCGAAATGACTTATGAAGTAGCGCGCATAGGGCGTAGGGGCGTTGCGCGGGTGATGCATGGCAAAGGGGATCACCTCGATGCCATGCCGGCTCAGGAGGCCAGAGATGTTGAACAGGTAGCGCTCTGCGCCCCCCTCGATGAAGTAGAACTTGTGCACCATGAGCACTCTCATCGGCCGCGCGCTCCTTCCGCTATCTGTGCGCAGACTTTTGCCCAAGCCTGAGCCTTATGCATCCAGGTGTGCTGCTCCAGGATGGCCTGCCTGGCAGCCTGCCCCATGCGCCTGCGGAGCAGGGGATTGCCCACCAGGAGCGCGATCTTCTGCACCAGGCAGTCGAGCTCGTCGGGCGGGCAGAGAAAACCAGTCACCCCATCCTGGATGACCTCGGCAATCTGCCCGATGGCCGTGCTCACCACCGGCTTGCCAGCGGCCATGTACTCGTAGATTTTGACCGGCGAGTAGTAGAAGAAGGGGAGCTGTGGATAAGGCGCCACCACCACATCCATGGCCGCCAAGTATTCGGGCATCTCCTGGTAGTCCACGTAGCCGGCGAAAATCACTGACCCGGCAAGGCCGTGCTCGGCCACATATCGCTCCAGCCAGCCCTTCCACCTGCCGCCGGTTCCTACCAACAGGAATTTCACCGCCGGCGCTCTCGCCTGGAGCCTGCTCATCAGTTCGGCGAGGTTCTCGATCCCGTGCCAGGTGCTGAACGAACCGATGAACCCCACCACCGACTCGCCAGTCAGGGCGTAGCGCTGTCGCACGCGAGCTCCAGACACCTGTGGTGAGAAGCTTTGCGGATCGGCCCCGTTGCTCACGACATGCAAGCGCGCTGGGGACACACCACTGCGTGCAAAATAGGAACGCAGCTGCTCGGAGACGACAATCACCGCGTCGGCCTGGCGCACGTTCAGCCACTCGATGAAGCGACTCAGCAACCGATACTGGATGTAGTCCTTCTGAAACTGGGCGGCTTCGTACACGCCGGGACAGTCACCCTCTACGACGAACGGTAGTCCCTTCAGCCTGGCCAGCACAAGGTCGCAAAACAGTCCCCGCTCCAGGCGGCTCACGATGAGGTCCGGGCGGAAACGTTGCGCATGCCGCAGCGCCCGGAGCAGGTAAGGGACGTTCAGTAGGAGCTGCTTCACGTCGGCCAGGTAGCGGCGCAGCCACTTTTTGAGCCTTGCCTTGGTGGTGAGCGGCCCGCCGCCCGGCATTGACGGTTGCTTCTTCATCCAGCACATGAGCACGCGGTGCCCCATGGCATCCATTGCCCGGAAGAGCTCCATCGGCTTGACCGCCGAGCCCAAGGAGCAGCCTTTCAAGTCGTACAGGTAGTTCAAGTAGAGGATGCGCATGTCTACCTCGTCAGGGCTCGGTGGTAACCGCAGGACGGGCACCCCGTCTGAACAGGCCCAGCACCTCTTCCACCTGCACCGCGCGTGTGGCCAAGAGCAGCGCGCCGTAGACGACGGCACCCGCAGCCCCGGCGACCAGAACATGCTGGCCACGCAGCGCCCACACCGCTGCCATCATGACCGCTGTGGCTCCAAGAGCCTTGGGCAGATAAGCGAAACCGCGCAGCACCACAATCCTTCGGCAAGCGAACGCAAGGCACGCCACCAACACCAAGGCCTCGGTGCCCACCGTCGCATAGGCAGCGCCCACATGGGCAAAGCGCGGGATGAGCAGGTAATTGAACGAGGCGTTAGCGATCAAGCCCACCGTCTGTACAGCCAGCAGGCGGTTCTGATGGTTGCTGGCGCCGAAGAGTCCGGCAAGCAGCATGTTCGGAAAGACAAGCCCCGCGTCCACGGCCAGCACTTGCAGCGCAGGGATGGCGTTCCCGAACCCTGGACCACTGAAGAAGTAGATGATCTTGTCGGCAAGCAGGAGCACGCCTGCCACTATTGGCAAAGCCAGGACCAGTATGTACTTGAACCCCTTGGCAAAGATGCGCGACAGCTCGTCCTTGGAGGCCACGCTCTCGTGGGAAAGGCGCGGGAAAAGGGCAATCATGAACACCAGCGGCACCTGGTTGGTGAAGTTCAGCAACCGGTGCGCGGCGGCATACCACCCCCATACCTCGGGCGGCTTCATCAGGGAGAGCATGACCATGTCCACCCGATTGTACAGGGTAGTGAGGAAAACCGACAGTCCAAACACCACTGCTCCACGAAAGATGCGCGTGGACTCCTCATAGTCGAAGCAAAGCCTGGGGACAAAGAACTTGCGGCGCAGGATTGCTAAGCCGAGAATGAGGCTCACCATTCCGCCCACCACAAAGGCCCACGACAGCCCATAGAGACCGAAGCCGCGCTTCAGGGCTAACAGGCCGATGGCAAAGATCACCCCTTTCTCCACGATGTTGAGCAGGGCATCGAACTGCATCTGCTCATGGGCACGAAACATGGAGCAGCACATGGCGGAAAAAGACGACAACACCCCATAGCCGGCGACGATGCTGATAGCCGTGACGGTACGCCGGTCGTAACCCATGACCAGCCCAACCACTATCACCAAGAGCACGGCCAGCGGAATGAAGGCCACCTTCATGCCGCTGGCTACGCCAAACAGACGCTGCCCGGCGCTCCTCTGGCGGGCCACCTCGCGCACAATCCAGGTGTTGATGCCAAAATCGTCGACCAGGAGCACGAAGAACATCACCGTGGTCGCCAAGGCGTACCTGCCAAAGTCCTTGTCGCCCAGAAAACGGCAGGCATAGGCGTACAGCACCACCGCCAGGACAAGTCGCACCGCCTGACCAATGGTGACAAACAGCGTGTTGCGCTTGAGGCTACCCATTGGCCTCCTTGTCGGAGTGCACCAAGAAGCGCGCCATCGCCAGGTAGTCGAGGTGGCCTAACTGGAACGCGCGAATGGCATCGTAAGGCGAACAGACGATGGGCTCCTCGTGCATGTTGAAGCTGGTGTTGATAATCGAATTCAACCCTGTCCTGCGGTAGTACTCCTTGATGATCCTGTAGAAGCTGGGATTGGTCTTCTCATCCACCAGCTGCGGGCGGGCGGTGTTGTCCACGTGCACAACCGCGGGGCACTTGCGCTTCATCTCGCTGGTGCAGTCGAAAGTAATCGTCATGAACTTGGCGGGAAAGTCATTACGCCCTACGTTCCGGTAACACAAGTGGGCTTCCTCGGCAAGTGTCGCCGGCGCGAAGGGCATGAACTCCGTCCGCCGCAGGCGATGGTTGAGCCAGTCGTTCACCGTTGGATCGGTGGCCTGATACAGGATTGAGCGATTGCCCAGGGCGCGCGGCCCGTATTCCATCCTGCCGTTGAAGCGCGCCACCACCTTTCCTTGCGCCAAGAGATCGGCAACCACCGACTCGATGTCTTCGTGGAACGTGTACTTCAGTCCCGCCTTCTTGATCTCGGCCAGGATCTGTTCCTCGGTGAACTCCGGCCCAAGGTAGACGTCCTGAAGCTGGGGAATGTTGTCCAGCTCGGGAAAGCCAAGGTGTTGGTAGTACGAGTACAGCGCGGCACCGGCGCACAGACCTCCGTCACCCATTGCCGGGAAGATGAACACCGACTGGGCATTGGGGAGCTCGGCCACTTTTTGGTTGATGCGCACGTTGGCAAACACCCCGCCTGCCAGGCAGACATCGATGGGGCCCGTCTCTTGCAGAACAGCATCCACGTACTGGCTGACCAGGCGCTCGCTTATGCCTTGCACCCCTGCCGCGATCTGTTCCGGCGGGTAAGTCAGCAGTTCCGGCGGCACCGCCTTTTTGAACTTGACGTAGTTGCTGCGGTGAGGATACGCGTGCTGGTAGAGGCGTTCGGCCAGCAGGTAGCGGAACTCGTTGTCGTTGAGCGCGAACAGCTGTTCGAATATGTGCTTGGTCGTCTCGTAGGTGCCATGAGCCGCCAAGCCAGTAATTTTGCCCTCGTGGCGCATGGGCTTGAAGCCCAAGAGCCAGGTTATGAAGTTGTAAAACAGACCGATGGAGTGATAGCTGGGCACCTCTTTCAGAAGGCGCAACCGGCCCTTTTCGCCCAAGTACACCTTACCGCAAAGGCCGTCGCCCTGCCCGTCTAAGGTGACGATGAGCGCCCGCGTGCGACCAGAGGCGTAGTAGGCAGAGGCTGCGTGGGCCGTGTGGTGGTCCATAAAGTCGATGGGCACGCCGTCCAGTCCCACTTCGCGCAGCAGCCCCTTCAGCTTCTTGATGCGCCGCGCGTTGTAGAAATGGGGGTAGAAGAGAAAGTACCGATCCCAGCGCAGCGACTTGCTGACCAACGAGGCCAACAGCCAGCGCGGGTTCTTGTGCCGCAGAAGGTCTTTGAGCACATAGGCCATCAGATCCCGCGGCGGGGCTATGGCTGCGGCGATGCGGTCGATGTTGCTACGATCAGAATTGGTCAGACGCCGGCACTCACGCAGACTCAGGCGTATTGGGCCATCTTTGGAGTTTCCGTTGTGCAACTTGATACGCGACAGACGCTCTTCCTCGATTGCACAGACAATCTTCCCGTCCTCGATGATTGCGGTCCCGCAGTTGTGGTCGTCAAAGATGCCGAGAATTCTCATCCTTAGTCTCCGTTCCTTCCCATATGTTGCCTTGCCGTGCCGGCATGGTTACCAAAGCCTTCCCCCTTGGCCACCCAAAGCTGGAGGTTGGTTCCCAACCTCACCTTTGCTCCGCAGGAGCTGCATGGCCAACAAGCGGCGCATGCGGCGTTCATCCCCGTAAGCGATCTTGCCCAATGCAAGACTGATCCCAAAGAGCAGCCACACATGGTTCTTCACCCAGACGATGCGGTAGTCGGGCGAAGGGAGCAAGGCGACGCTGAGCCCGACCATGGCCGTCATGATCCCTGTCCCGACATTGGCCACAAAGGGGTCGGCCGACCTTGCCAGTCGCCACGCAAACGAGAGCATCATGCCCAGCAGGAGGAGGAAGAGCAGCAGCCCGGGAACGCCCGCCTCCGCAGCCACCAGCAAGTAGGAGCAATGCACGAACTTGTCGCCCATGATCTCCTCGCCCGCGTGCAGCTTGTAGTTTTCCAACCCCACCCCCACTGCCGGATGTTGCCTAATAATGCGCAGCGCGTCCTTGGCCAAGTACATTCGGCTCGAGGTCTTTTGCCCGACCAGTTCCTCTTCGGCGCCGGTGAAGCGCGAGGTGAGGATGGTCCGGTACTTGTAGCCGCCGGCGATCCCCACCACGGCAAGGAGCACCCAGACGGCGATGGTCCGGCGCGAGACGATGCGCTTTTTCCGCACGTCCAACAAGAAGAAAAGAATCATGGAGACGGCAAAACCGAGCCAGCAGGCGCGTCCCTGCGAGGCAAAGAGCGCCGCCACGCCGACCAGAAACGCCACAAAGAAGAACCACCGGTACTTGCCCCGGCCGAAGGCTGCCATGCGGTAGGCAAGGGGGCTGAGCATCATGGCATACATGGCCAGCACATTGGGGTGGCCGAGGGTGCCGCCGGCGCGCCAAGACCTTCCCCCTTCGCCGAGAAAGCCCAAGCCCACGTAGCCAAACCTGAACTGCAATACCGCGACCGCTCCCTGAAAGAGCAGCCCGGCACTGACTCCTGCAAGGAGGGCCTCCATATCATTGCGCGTGTTCACAAAAAGGAGCACGGCCAGACAGATGAACAGCGCCCGCACATTGGTGATCATGCTGGCCACGGCAGCCTGCTTGTCCACTGCTCCCGGTATGGCCACCACCGGCCAGAGGAGAAAAACCACCATCATCGGAATGATGCGCCTTATCTGCGGATTTAGCGGGCGCCGATTGTGGCCAAGCACAAAGAGCAGCAGCAGGGGGATGTCCAGGATGAGAATGGCCTCCGTGTTCAGCGGGGCCACCCATAGTCCTTGCGTGACAGTGCCACAGAAGGCCAAAAGAAAGTAGAGGGCCCTAATCTGGTTCATGACCGCGACCACCAACGCCTGTCATCGCCACCCAACTCCTCTGTGCGTGGCTTCAGCACGCCCCTGCGCTGCCTGGCCGAGTTGCAGCCCTCCAACACCTCTTCCAGGGAGCCGGTACACCACTATCGTCGGGAAGAGGTTGGCCCAATTATGCGTCGGCGCGAACCTGGCCACCTCCTCTGCTTCCCTTTCCAGCCAGGAGTAGAAGGCTCGCCTGTGCGCCACTAAACGCGGGAAACTTTTCTCCGAAAGTGCCAAGTAAAAGCTGCCACGCGTGAACGAATCGCCGACGAAGTACTCGGCTCCCTTGCCGGCCAGATAGTCTTGTACTGGGAGCAGCGTGTCCGGCTCGCCCCGATAGCCAAAGGAGAGCCGCGTTTGGCTGTCCACTATTTGGTAGGTACAGTGGTAGTGGCCAGACCGCAAGCGGAGAGTAGCCTTGGGGTCGTCCTGATCCAAGAGCGGTGGCCCGTACTTCTCCACGGCCAGCACAGTCCCAGCGGGCACGTGTTCCTCAATCCAGGCTTTAGCCAAAGTGCGCGGGTCGGGGCCGCGCATAATCAGGGCCCAGCGCACATCCTTGTAGAGCTCAGGCGCTACTGCACCGGCCACGAGGACCGCCCAAGCGACAGCGCGCCACCTGGACTGTATGCGCACGTGGGCCATGAGCGCGTCCACGAGGGCCGCGGCCGCGAGCATGAGGAACGGCACCAGCGGGAGAAACTGGCGCATCGTCTTGTAATTGACCGAGCCAATCACCAAGTAATAGGGCACGATGAATGCAATCAGGAGCAAGTTCATGCGGCTCGGGCGCAGCACCAGGCGGACGATGCCAATCACGCAGAGCACTGTGAGTACCGGGCCGATGGCTGCAGGCACTGAGTTGTGGCTGAACACCCCGTAGCCTGGCGACATCCCCCCGGTGAAATAGGCGAAGAAGCCTCCTCCCACGCCGACCTTGCCTTGGGCCTGCAGGTCGCCGTAGGTGAAAAGCCCCTGCAGGAATCGTTGCGGATCTGCCACTACCAGAGGGCAGCCCATCACGAAGCCCGCGCCAATGCACGCCACACCCACGTAGAGGGCCGCATCGCCAACTGCCCCGGCGAGGCCTCTCTTCTCTTTGCCCGCGCGCAGCAATAGAGCCAGCACAAAGGGCACTGCCACCACTCCGACATTGAACTTGGTGGCTGCAGCCAAGCCGGTGAGCAACCCACCTGCGACCACCTCCGGCCATCTGCCACGCCGCACCACGAGCACGGCACACAACAGAGCAGCGGTGGCCATGAAGGTCGCCGGCACGTCCACAGTCGCGTGGTGGGAATTGCGCACGTGCAAGAACACGGTCGCACAGAACATTGCGGCCAGCAGGCCAACTCGCCGATTGGACGCCCGCGCGCCCACATGGTAGAGGAGCAAGACATTGGCCGTGCCAAGCAAAGCCGTCACCACTCGCCCAATGAGGTGAAAAGTGAAAGTCTCGGTGTAGTAAAACTCTTTGACGGCTGCCGCCGTCTTGAAGACTCCCAATGCTACCCCTGCGGCACCATACCCACCGTACACAAGCGCCAACAGGTACGTGTAGAGGGGAGGATAGGAACCCAGGCCGAAAAGCCCCTCCGTGCTCCGTCCCCCAGGCTCCAGCAACCGCCCTGCCTGCACCACCAGCTTGATCTCATCGGGATGATAACGGAACGGCTTGCCGAACTGGATGCCGGCCAGGCGCACAGCCAAGGCGAGCACCAGGATAGCCAGCAACAGCCAGTTGCGCTCCTGCAAGTTTCTGGCAACGCGTTCCTTCATATTCCCTTGTCATCCGCCTGCGGAAAAAGGGGCGGCGTAAGTCCTCCTGCCTCGGGGGCCCAATCTCGCCCAGGCGCACCACCAACCAACGCTCGCCAAGATGATGAGGTAGGGCTCAACCGGCAACCGATAGCGCACGTGGGTGAGGAAGAACGAATAGCTGCACGCGAAAGTCAGCACCACGAGCAGCAGAGGCAGGACATCCCTTAGTCGCTTCCGACAGCACCACACCCCCACAAGCGCCAAGAAGAGCACCGGACCGGCAGCCAAGACGCTCACCACGTTTGCCCAGCGTGTGGTGAACTCATTGCGACTCTGCAAGCGCCCCAGCGACGGCGTCCAGAAGTGCGCGAACTCATGCAGGTAGCGCAGCGCAAAGCGTCCGGTGTTCACCTTGCCGTGGAGCCACTGGGAGAGCAATGGTTCATCTTTCTGTGCGAACCGATCGTCAAGAACCATGGTGGCGTGGGCACGCACCGGGGCTATCTTGCCGAACACACGGTAATTCCTGAGGCTCCACGGGAGCAACACCAGCGCGGTGACCACGACCAACAGGGCCAGGTGCTGCAGGCGGTGCTTCGCGCCCACCGGTGCGAAGAGCAACATCCACAGCGCCAGCACCGGCAAGAGCGACAAGGCAATCCCCTTGGCAAGGGCGGCCAGCCCCAATAGGACGGCCATGCCAAGCACGTATCCTGTCTTGGCCGAACGGGAGTACTTCACCACGTACCACATGCTCCCCGCCAACAGCAGAGTGAAGAGCTGCTCTGGATACAGCAAATTGCTGATAAAGATCAGAGGCGGGTAGATGGCACACACGGCCCCGGCCAACGCCGCCACTTTTCGGTCAAAAAGCTGCGCGGACAGGAAAAATGCCACCACGCACGTCAGCGCGCCCAGGAGTGCCTGCACGATCCGCACGGCCGAAAACCATCGCCCGAACAGCGCATAGTTGCCAGCCAAAAACAGCGGGTAAAGCGGCTCCAGGCTATAGGCCGTCGTGCCAAAGAATGGCCGCTCGTAGCGAAATCCTTCGCCGCGCAAGAGGCTGCGCGCCGCGGCGTCGTAGTGGACCGTGTCGTAGAAGTACCAGCGCTCCTCCAGGGTCAGGGCAAAACCGGCCCTGACGATGAACGCTAAGGCGCCCACCAGCACCGCAACCTTCCACGGTGCCCGCAGATTCTGCCGCACCCATGTCAGCAGGCCGGTGCACACGCTATGCCGCTCCGTCTGTGCTGCCTCTGGCCGAAGGACCCTGCCCCATGCTTTCCCGCAAAGAGGCCAATTCCTCCCGGAGCAGGCCTACTTCTTGGGCAAGCACCTTGTTCTGCTCGGTTAGGCCGGAGATGACGATGGTAAAGTGCACGAACAGCACCACGCCGCAGCCAAGAGCCACGATAAACAGCGCGGATGGGGCATAGTAGACGCCCATCAGGGCGGCAGCCCTATCCAAGAGCCCACGCCAGATGGACAAGATCACCATCACCAGCGCCGAACCGAACCAAAGCAAGGAGTACCGCTCCAGCAGTTTACGCTTCCTTATCAACTCGAAGATGAAGCCTGCGATGAGCAGGCTTCCCGCAATGGCGATGATCTGAATGCGCATGTTCATGGCACCTGCTCCCTTCGTTGCGGTGAATAGCGAAACAAGTCCACCACCACCGCCAAGAGCACCTTGATCATGTAGTACATTGCCTGAAACGAATCGATCGAAGACCGACCGTGCAGACGTTGATTCATGATCACGGCCACCTCCACCAGCCGGAAGCCGGAGCGACCGAGGAGCACCACCGCCTCGGGTTCGGGATAGTCTGCCGGATAGTCGCGCGCCAGGAAGCAGATCGCCCGACGATTGAAAGCGCGGAAGCCAGAAGTGTTGTCGGCCACCCTCTGTCTGATAATGAGCGAATTCACCAGCGCGAAGATGACCATACCCACCCGCCGCATGAAGGGAGCTTTGTAGGTGGTGGCTCCTTTGTAGCGCGAGCCGATGACCACATCCGCATTCCCCGACAACAAGGGCTCCAGCAGCTTGTCGATCTCGCTCACGTCGTGCTGGCCGTCGCCGTCTACTTGCAGGGCAATGTCATAGCCGTGCCGCTGCGCATACTTGAACCCGGTCTGGACCGCGCCCCCAATGCCCAGGTTGAACGGCAGGCTGATGACGCGCGCGCCTTGGGCTCGGGCTACCGCCGCAGTGTGGTCGGTGGACCCATCGTCGACCACCAGCACGTCGATGGCACGGGGGTGAGCGCGCAGCTGCGTCACCACGCGCCCCACGTTGTGCTCCTCGTTCAGCGCCGGCACAATGGCCAGGATGCGCCCTGTTCGTTCGCCGGTTACCATCGGTTACACCTCTACCCCCGAGCGAGCCGCCGCGCGGTGGCGGACGAAGGCGTTCCCATCCACCAGGGCCGAAAAGAGCCGCTCATAGCTCCGCGTCACTGCGTCCCAACTGTAGCAGGCCCGGGCCCGTTCCCGGACCTTCTGGCGGTATTGCTCCACCACTTGTGGGTGATCGACGAGGTACTGCAGTTTGCCCACCAGATCGTCGGAGGGGCGCGCCACGAAGAAGATGCCGGCATCGCCCAAGACCTCGCGATGCTCCGGCACGTCTAACGCCACCACGCAGTTCCCAAAGCCCATGCCTTCTAAGAGAGCCGGGTGTGTGCCCCCGACTTCCGTCGCCTGCATGTAGAGGTAGGCGTGCGACTGCAGTTCCTTGTAACCCTGCCCAAACACGTACCCAGTGAAGATGATGCGCGGGTCACAGGTAGAACGCAGGCGGCGGATATAGTCCTGGCTGTACGGAGCGTCGCCGACGATGAGCAGCGGCATATCCGTACGCACCCGCTCAAACGCCTCAATCACCAGGTGGGCGTTGTTTTCTGGCTCCAGACGACTCACGTACAGGAGATAGCGGCGCGGCTGCACGCCAAGTCGCTGCAAGGTCTCCTTGGTCAGCACCCGCTCCTCTGGCACTCCATAGGGAATGTAAGTGGAGGCCTTCCCAAAGCGGGTGAGATAGTACTGCTGGATACTGCGCGCATCAGTGACAATGGCGTTGGGCAGGATCGTCGCCAATACCTCCGAGACGCGGTAGAAAGCCTTCCCCAGCCAGTTCCATTTCTTCCTCTTCCACTCCAAGCCATCGACGTTGACGACCACTTTCTTCCCGGTCAGGCGAGGGATGAAAGAGAAGAGGCTGTTGGCGCTGTTGCAAATCAAAACCACGTCATATGGGGTAAAGAAACTTGCCAGTACGCACACCAATGTGTGGAACACCGTGTCCAGGTACTTGTGCCGAATGGTCGGGAGCACACGTAACCTCACCCCCTTGTAGAACGGGTGAGGATAGTCCACGTTGTTAGAACGCCCGAACACGGTGACCTCGTGCCCCAACTGGACCAAGCGCGGGGCCATCTCTTCGGCAAAGGTCTCGAACCCGCCGTAGTTGGCCGGAATCCCCCGTATGCCCATGATCGCGATCTTCATTCGTCCTGCTGTCTCATCGAGAAGAACCGTGCGTCCTCTGCGTGGCTGCCCAAGCACTATCCTCGCGCAGTCTGTAGATTTCCACCGGGCGCGGTGAGCCACCTACTGTCGCCACTTTCGCATACAGCGCACTCAATTTACTTGCAAGCAATTCACGGTGCGGACTGGTGCGCTTCTCCGTGTAGCCATCCATGACGATGAAGCGCGGGGGCCTCTCTGCGAAGGCGCGTTGCATCACCGAGTCCGGCACATAGAGAAACCCCAAAGTATGG
Organism: candidate division KSB1 bacterium; assembly: GCA_024655945.1. NCBI lineage: Bacteria > Pseudomonadati > Candidatus Zhuqueibacterota bacterium. The sequence continues at coordinate 105,473 of JANLFK010000007.1, read as the reverse complement.
GTGATGTCCAGAAAGCAGTCCAGTCCTGCCTGAAAAGTCCAAATCTGTCCCCCTGAAAGGACAAGGTCGCCTGGCCGTGCCTGCGCAAGCAGAACCTGGCTTGCCTGCTTCACCGTGCCCGGCGACCACACCCCCTCGTAGCTTGGCCCTATCTTCTGGCCCTGTTTGCCCACCGAGTAGAGAAAGGCAAAAAGGACCAAAGTGAGACCCACCAGCTGACGGAGACGCTCCCCACTTCCTGCGGCAGAGCGCGGCCGGACCAACCAGAGGGCACCAGCCCAGAGTGCAATTGCCACCACCGTACGCACCAGCGGGCCCATGCCGAACGGCACCCGCACCCTCAGGAGCGAAGTCACCGCCACCGCGACGACAGCTATGCCCATGGAGAGCAGGCCGACGGGGAGTTCCCCAGGTTGGCCCTTCCTCCACAAGGCTGCGGCCAGCACGGCGCCCACGACAAAGTAGGCTCCTGCGCCTGGGAAGTGCCGCCATGCGGCATGCTGCAGGGCATAGACACCCACCAGTAGCAAGCAGACCAGAAGAAGCCACCGCCCACGCCTCTGTGGAAGAAGCTCACCAAGGCTGAAGGCAAAAAAGAGCGACAGCGGCGGGAGTATTTCCAGCAGATACCGCGCAAAAACCACCTGCTCCAGCGCCGCAAAGCGCACCGCATACATGGCGACCACCACACCCAACCAGAGGAGCAGAAGCGTCCTTCCGTTCGAAACTCCTGCCTCTGCAGGACGACGCCTCGCAATTGGCACCGCCAGGATCGCCCCCACAAAGCCGAAAAGCCCAAAGGCGAAAATCTCGTGGAGGTACGTCTCGATGTCATCCAGCGGCTGCACGGCCCCAATGGCTGCGGATGTGGTAGGGGTCATGGAATAGGGGCCCAGTGCAAAGCGCGACAACACCACATCCAATGGATTCAGGCGGGAAAAGGCTAGCTCGCGCAGACTCAAGTACTGCGCGTAGTAAGCCCACACCGCAGCACAGACGATCAAGTAGCCGAGGACAAGAGCGCCGGTTATCGTGGCCTTCTTGCGTAATGGCGAACCGCGTACCAGAAGGGAATAGAGGACCAGCACTGCCATCACCCATACCCCGGTCTCGCGGGTAAAGTACGCCGCCCCTGCCGCCACACCCGCACCGAGCGCGAACCCCAAGCTCCTTCTCCTTTCCCAGGCCAAAAGGAGCAGCAGCGCACTGGCGCACGCCAACAACACCGCAAGCGTCTCGGTGATGACCGACAGCGACCACACCACGGAAAAGGGGAACAGCAGGAAAACTGCAGCCCCCATCAAGGCCAGTTCCCTGCCAAGAATGCGCCTGCCCAAGGCGTAGAGGAGCAGCCCGGTAGCCACGTTGCAGGAGAGCAACATTATGCGGGCCTCAGTGAGAGAAGGACCGGTGAGCTTGAAGAGCGCGGCAAGGAGCCACAAGAACAGGGGCTGGCGTGCGGCAAAGTCAACAATCGGGACCTTGCCCTCCAGGATCAGGCGGGCGTCCATAAGGTAGGACCCCTCGTCCGGGCCCACCCAGCGGAATGGCAAGAATGCCACCCGGAAGGCAAGCGCAAGCAAGAGCAGTGCGCCCACCACAAGCGCGGGGTGCGGGCTCCCCAGGCCGAATCCAGTAGGTCCCGCGGCCGGTTTTGTGCTCTGAGCATGCACGCCTTGTTGTCACTTCCTCCACTATTGAGCTCCAGCCGAGCTCACCCTCAGTCGCCGACCCGATACAGGTACATCTTCCTGCGGCCATAGTCGTAGCAGTAGTAGTTGCCGAGCAGGTCGAAAGTGCGCAGCGGCTCCAGTTCACGCCCGGGCACTGCCACCTCGCCCTGTGCCAGCAAGAAGGTCGACCCGGAATGGGTAACCAGCCCGAAGGCAAATCGCATGCGGTTCGCCAGCGCCATGGCAGCGGCCACGTCCCCGCAAAGGATCGCCGAGTCGGCCTCACCTCCTTCGTTGCGCCGTACCTCCTCCGCGATCTGCTCTGCCACCGTGCGCATGGAGTACTGCGGCTCCTTGAGGTATTGGCCGAGACGTACCAGGTTCCAACCATTGGCCAGAACAATGAGCACCGCCACAGCGCTCCACACCCACGCGCCTCTTCGGGCGGCAAAGAGCGCGCGCACGTTGGCCGGCAGCGTGGCCACCAGGTAAGCGGTCGGCACGACCACAACGACGAAGTAACGCGGCATTTGGTGCACAAAGAATCCCAAGAACAGGTAGCAGGCCGCAAAGAGCGCGAGCATCACCCGGTCGGTCATGCGCAGCATGCCGGAACGCGCCGCATGGAAAGCAATTAGCATCACGTTGAGGTAGGCCAACACCAAGAGGGGCGCGTTCTTTCTGACCACCGGATTGTTGAAAAACTTGATATAGTTCCGCACAAGGGTGCGCAAGTGAATCACAATACGGTCGCTGACCAGGTGCGATGGCGTCAGCTCCTCATAGCCGGCTGCCGCCAGCGACAGGCCTATCCGCGCCACAGCCACGACGGCACCCGCCGTGACGAACGTCACCAGCATCTCTTGGACGAGTCTCCACCGGCCATGCCGCTGCAACAAGAGCTGGAGTACAAACAACAGCAGCAGCGCCGTTCCGTAGAGCGCCGCGCTTGGCTTGCTGAGGACGGCCACAGCGAGCAGCACCCCTGCCGCGGTGAACAGCAAGAGCCTCTTCCGCCCGCTGTGAAGAGAAAGACCCTTGTGCACCGCCACCAGACTGGCCAGACCGAAGGCAGTCATGGGCAAGTCCAACAGCGCCAGCCGTCCGTAGACGAAGAAGTAGAAGTTGGTCCCCAGGAGGAACACGGTCAGGGCAAGCGTCAGCCAGCGCTCAGCTGGCGCGGACGGCGGCCCCTCCTTGGTGCGCCGCCTCACCATCACGAGCAGCAACCCCATGGTGAGCACCGACAAAACTGTAGCCGGCAGGCGCGCCGCCGCCAGCGACAACCCTGCCAGCTTGAACACAGCGTACTGCACCACCGGCATCACTGGCATGAGCAGGATGTGGTTGTTGCGGTCGCAAAGCCAGTGACCGCTCACCACCTTGTTGACCGCGTTGCACGAATTGTAGCCCTCGTCGGTATAAAACACCCGGGACCGCGAGAGAGAAGTATCGGGATCGGCCTCAAGGCGCACGAATCTGGCAGCACTCAGGCCAAAGCATAGTGCCAGGGTGACGATTGCAAGAAGGCGTGTAGGAAGGTCGTGACGCATACGAACCAAACATGTCCTCACTTTGCCTGCACGGCGCTCAGTCCTCGACCACGTGTTTGGCGAATGCCTCCCTGTGGAGTTGCCAGGCTTGCTCATCCCAGCGCAGGTCGGGTCCCAGGCAGTCCGCGGCCCGGTAGGCCATCTCCAGCGTGTGGTGCGTGTTGTCGTGCGCGAACAGCCCCTGCCTTCCCAGAGAGATGACGCGCGGCACTGTGGCCAAGTACCGTTCCACCACCGCGAGCCGCTCCGCAAACCCAATGTTGTACACCGGGTAGGCATGGGAGACCCGTCGCGAGAAGGCGGCCACAATGGGCGCTCTCACGGGCAACCCCGCACGGTCCAAGTCCAAAAGGAGTCGGCTGGCAAGTTCTTGATCGGACATCTGCCAGAGCGCATCGCCGACTGTGCACGGAATTTCGGCGCAAAGGCCGGTGAGCTCCCGAGGCTCAGATGCACCACTGTAGTTCTTGGGCTCAGAAAGCCGCGAAGCAAGCACCTTCTCCTCGGGCAGATAGTGTGCGTCATATGGCGAGAACCGTTCAGCACGAAGCACCAGGTAGAGGAGCAGCATGCTCCGGTAGCGCAGCCCCTCTGCCTGGTCACGAACCTCCAGCGCTGCCTGCGGCTGGAGGAGCGAGACGAGGACCGTCAGCGGGATCGTCGAAAAGACGAAATCCGCTTCCAACTCCCGCTGGGGCACGCCTTGCGCCGGGGCAAATTGCAAATGCACCTTCCCCTGGACGTCGCCTGCAGGCCTCACCGAGGCGACGCGAGTATTGAGCATGATCCTGCCGCCGAGGCGCTGCACTTCCGCGGCCAGTGCCTGGCTAATCTGGCCATAGCCTCGCCGTGGATAATAGAACCGGCCAGCTCCCGGACCCCGCAGGCCAGGCAGGAGGCTGAGCGCCTTCTTGATCAGCTTTCCCGTGTTGCTGGCCGCCACCCGCCGCTGCGCCTGCACCGCATCGATTTCCTCCGGTTCCAACCCCCACACTTTTCGCGCATAAGGAAAGTAGAACGAGCGGCACATGGTCGACCCCAGACCACGCAGCAGTACCTCTGCAAACGTGCCCCCGTGTCGAAACCGCCACTTTCTCCATGGGGCCAGCACCACATCGCGGAGAAAACCCGCCACAAATGCCGGCGGCAGGTGAAGCATGAGGTCCACCGGCTGCAACGGGAATCTCACAAAGCGCCCCTGCAGCAGGATGCGGCCATAGCGAGGACGGTCCAGAAGCTCGTCTCCCAGCAGAGCGCGTATGTCGGCCAGAATCTCCGGCGAGGTGGCCGGGTGCAAGCGGTGGCTGCCATAGTCAAAGGAAAGGCCGTGGGACTCGAAGCTGCCGGCCAGGCCGCCTACCTGTGCTGCCTGCTCGATGACCACGACCTCGGCCCCCAGTGCCGGGCGGCGTAGGAGTCGCAAGGCGAGCCCCAGACCCGCGGGCCCGGCACCGAGAATGGCCACTCTCTTTTGCGCAGGTTGCGGGGTCACCATCGTTCACTCAATGACGCGGACGATACCTTCTTCCACCGCATAGAAGTGACCACATACCGGACACCTCACTGCGCCCGGCTCAGGGACCATGGGCGAGGCCTCGCATCGCAGGCATTTGAACTGTGGCTCTCGCGGCGGTCCGCCGTGCCGCACCCCTGGCTTGCGGAAGTGGAATACATTGGCATAGCCGAGAAAAAAGCGCTTGAACCCCTGGTACGCAAGCCCTTCTTCCATCCCCCATCTGCGCACCTCTCGCACGGAATGGAACGTGGCGCGCGGGGTCCACAGGGCGTCGCCAACCAGATTGCGGAGCTCTGTTGAATTCAGGCTCTGCCCAAGATGGAGCTTCACCAGGGGCTGCATTAGGCTCACCATCCATTCTGGCACGCTGGTCAAGGCTACGTGCTTGCGCACCGGGGCAAAACCGTTGTACGCCAAGTTGTAGAAGCTCCATTTGTTGTACAGGAACACCACAATGCTCCCGCCCGGTGCCGTCACCCTGGCTACCTCGTGGAACCCTAATCGGCAATCGGGCGTATGGTGAAGCACACCGATGGAAATGGTGTGGTCAACACTCGCGTCGGCAAAGGGCAGTTGCAAGGCGTCGCCGTGCACGATGACTGCCTCTGGGTTATTGACGCTGCACCTGCGCAGCGACTCGAGGCTTACGTCCAAGCAGACTAAGCGCCCGCCCCGGTCGATGAGCCCGCGGCTGATTTCGCCGACGCTCGAGCCCACGTCTGCGATGAGCGCCTCCTGCACCTCCGCATCCGGCAAGAAGGTGGCAAGAAAGCCCCGCCACCAGCGCACGCGCGGACTGCCGCCCTCGATGAAATGGTGAGCATCGTAATGGCGGCGCGTCGCCGCCACCATCTGGCCAGCGTCATCCGGTAGCTGTGCCATGTCCGCCTCCCCAATGCTTGTGCTCCTCCTTGGCTATGCAACAGGGGGCCGCGCTGGACGCGGCTCCCTCAGGTATGAACGAAAGTCCCTCCTGGTAATGTAGGCCTCGTGCCAGAGCAGATAGTTGAGCAGCCCCCAGAGAAAACGACCATGGTCCACACGCTTGGCGAGGTGCTCCTGCCAAAGAGGGGAAACCCCCTCAGGGTTGAACAGTCCCGTGCTTTCCAAACGGGCAGGGGCAAAGTACTGCTCACTCAAGTCGCGGAGATCCTCCCGCAGCCAGCGGGAATAAGGCATCTCCAAACCCACCTTCTTCTTGTTCAAAATCACCGGGGTCAACACGCCGTTCAGGGCGCGCCGCAAGAGGTGCTTCTTGCGCATGCCCTTCAGTTTCAAGGCGACGGGTACCGTGGCCAGAAAGCGGACCAGCTCGTTATCCGTGTACGGCACTCTCGCCTCTAAGGAGTGGGCCATGGTCATCCGGTCGTTCTTGATCATCAGGTCGTCAGGCAGGTGGAAGCTGAAGTCGATGTACAGCAGCCGGTTCAATTCGTCGCTCGCGCGACAGTGGGCAAAGGCCCTCTGGAAGTAGCCGGCCGAGGGCGGGAAGGCGAATCGCTCCGGGTCGCGCAGCACCTGCCGCTTGACCTCTTCGGCGAGCACCACCCGCCAGGCAAAGTGCGAGGTGGGCGTGTCCATCTCCGCGCCCCACACGAAACGCTTGGCCTTGAAATCAAAACTGAGTTTCTTGTCGGAGACCGGAAGCCTGTTCACCAGCGGGGCAATCACGCCGCGGCGGACGGCAGCCGGTACCATCCGGTACCAGCGACGCATCTTGTAGGCCAAATGGGTGTCGTACCCGGAGAAGAACTCGTCGCCTCCTTCGCCCGAGAGGAGCACCGTCACATAATCCTTGGCGCATTCGGCAAGCAGGTACGTGGGAATGGCCGAACCGTCCGCGTACGGCTCATCGATGTAGCACAAATAGCGGGGCAGCAGCTCACGCACCCGCGCAGGCGTCACCAGAATCTCGTGATGGTGGGTGCGCAACTGTTGCGCCACCGTCCGCGCATAGGGCGACTCGTCAAAGCTTTCGTCCTCGAATGCTAAGGAAAAAGTGTGAAAGTCGCTGTCCCCTCGTACCTTGGCCATGAGCGCGGTAAGGGCACTGGAGTCCATGCCGCCGGAGAGCATGACTCCCACCGGCACGTCGGCGATGAGCTGGCGTTCCACCGCCTCAGTGAGCAGGCGCAGCGACTGCTGCACCGCCTCCTCTTCCTTCATCTCCGCCCTCACCGTGTAGGAGATATCGAAGAAGCGCTCCATCTGGACCAGTCCGTCCTGGCCAATGGAAAGCACATGTCCGGGCCGCAGCTCGTGAATCCCTGCAAAGGCGGTCAGGCTGTCCGGGACAAAATCGAAGGAGAGGAAGTGGAAGAGGCCTTCCAGGCTGGGTTCCGGCTGGAAGCCCGGCGCCATGAGCAGCGCCTTGATCTCCGAGGCAAACCAAAGGGCACCGCGCCACTGCATGTAGAAAAGAGGCTTGATGCCATAGGGGTCGCGCGCGAGAAAGAGCCTTCGTGCGCGCCGGTCCCACAAGGCAATGGCGAACATGCCGTTCAGTTGCTTGAAGCAGTCCTCCCCAAGTTCCTCGTACAGATGCACCACGACCTCAGTGTCCGTGCGGGAGACGAAGCGATGCTTCTGGCCAAGAGCGTACTGACGGCGCAGGTCACGGAAGTTGTAGACCTCTCCGTTGTAGGCAATCCACACGCTGCCATCTTCGTTACCCATCGGCTGGCGACCGGCGACGCTCAAGTCGATGATGCTCAGGCGCTGATGGGCCAACCCGCAGGTGCCGTCCCAGTAGCTGCCATGGTCATCAGGGCCGCGGTGGCGGAGCAGGGCCACCATCGCCTGCAGCACCTCTTCGCCGAAAGGCGCAGCCTGCCTATCGTATCTCACCACACCCACAAAGCCGCACATATACCCTCTCGTTTCACGAGCCTGCCAACCCGGACGATCATTCCGCCCTCTCCCGGCTTGCCTGGGCAAGGTCTTCCACTGCCCGCGACTGATAATCCGCCGGGAGGCGCTGGGCGATCTTGCGCGCCAAGCCATCCGACATCATGCCGATGAGCAGTATCTGCAGGCCAAAGAGAAGAAAGACCACCGCCGTAGTGGAAACCACCGGCTCGGTGAGCAGGTGGAGGCCGAAACTGCCGGTGCGCATTACGGCAAACACCACGTCCGCCAGCAGTTTGATCACTCCCAAGAGGAAACAGAACATGGACACAGGCACAAAGACCCGCAGCGGATTGAACGACATGGACAGGCGAAGCACTAGGGCCACGAATTCGAAGAAATTCCACGGCACGATCTTAGACTTTCCCTGCCGCTTGAGGTAGTCGATGGGCAAGTAGTCCACCCGGTAGCCATCACTGAGCAGAGCCACGGTGATCGTCGTGGTAAAGGAGAAGCGGTCAGGTAAGATGGGGAAATACTGTTGGACGCATTGACTGCGAAAGGCGCGCAGCCCGGAGTTCAGGTCTGGGATCTTTTCGCCGGTGATGTGCTCTGCCAAACGCCCCAACAGCCACTTACCCGGCCTGCGCAAGAGCGGGATGTGCACGTTATCGCTCACCCGCGCCCCGACCACCATGTCGGCACTTTGCAGGCGGGTCAGGATCTCGGGAATTGCTCTTGAGGGGTAAGTGCCGTCAGCGTCGGTAATCAGGATCACCTCGCGGCGGGCTGCGCGGATCCCTGTCTTGAGCGCGGCCCCGTAGCCGCGATTGCGCCGGTGCTGGATCACATGCGCGCCACTGGCCAAGGCTGCCTGGGCTGTGCCGTCGGAAGAGCCATCGTCGACGACGATGATCTCGTGCTCCACCCCGTGGTGTTGCAGCACATCTCGCACCTCTTGCACGACCGCCGCCACGCTCCTTTTTTCGTTAAAGGCAGGTATCACCACCGACACCGGTCCCAATCGCTGCTCTGCCACCGTCATCCTCCCTGTATCTCTCATCGCGGCACCGTTGTCGATGAACTTGGCGGGCTCGTTTCCACTTCGTGCTCCACCCGGAAGATCCTCAGCCGCTTGTGGTCGGCCGAAATCACCGCCTCCAGGGCAAGGCCCGGAGCCACCGCGTCTCCCCCGTCCGAGAACAGGCAGCGCATCAAGTCCACCCGGTGCAGCACGCTCCCGTAGGCGCGCCGTTCGGCAGCCGCCTGGCTATCCCACAGCACATAGTCAACACGCTCCTCCCGCAGTTGGGCCAAAAAGTCCGCGCAGTCCGAGGCGGAGAAGGTGAAATAGCCCCGCACCTGGCGCTCGGGCAAGCCCGCATAGTAAGCTAATGTCAGCGGGAGCAGCGAAACCACGCGGGTATCTTCCGCCACGTGGGCATGCAGCCACTCGCCGGCCAGACGATACGGCGCGCGGTAGTGCCGCATCTTGGCCATGTCGTTCGCGGTCACCACCGTCCCCCCCAAGGGGGCCCCCACGACCAGGAGGCCGAGGACTACCGCCGCCACATCCAGCGGGCGCTGCCGCACGAGCAAGGCACCGACAAGCCCCGCCGCCGCAAAGAGCCCGTAGACGATTGCGATGGTGTAGCCAAGCCGCCGTGCCGCCACGACAGCTGCCGCGACAGCAACGAGGAGCACCGCGACGACGACCGCAATGCGCAGGCCGCGCCCCTGCAAGGCCGGCCCTCGCCAGGAAAGCTCACGTGCTGCAGCCACAATCCCTAAGAACACAATCCAGAGTACCACGTAGGTGTATCGCTCTTCGATCGCCCACCAGAGAAAGGTGTGAATGAAGAGATAACCGGCGAAAAACAGGGCAAGCAGCCAGCCGATGGGGTTCGTCTTTTTTCCTATGCCTACCAGCCCGAGAAAGACCACGGCTAACACCACCATAGCGCCGCCTACTGCAAGTCCCTGGGGCAGGGACACGCCCAGAAGAGCCTGGAGGCGGCGCGCAACAGGCAGTAGAAACTTCAAAGAAATGGCCACGCAGGAGACCAAGTTGCCCAGGCCTGCCGGTTTGAGCCTGGCCATCTCCCCCACGTACGGGTTGACCTCTTGCCTATGCACGAGGCTAAGGAGAAACCAAAGAGCCAAGGGCACGCCCGCGGCAGCCGCGCGTAGCAGTGTGGGCACTACCTGCTTCCGCTGCCACAAGTCCTTGAGCACCAGCAGAGGCAGGAGGAGTGCCGCCTCGTAGCGGGTCATGCTGGCTGCCGCAGCCGCCAAGTAGGCCCAGGCTGAATCCCGCATCGCCAAATAGGCAGTGAGAGCGATGCCCACTGCCAGAGTCGCCTCAGCCAGCGGCTGGGAGGCAGAGGGCATGAACACCGGGCTGAGAGCCACCCCAAAGGCCACTAACCAACCCGCATTGCCCACCAGCGCAGTAGCAATGCGAAAAGTGAGGTAAACCAGGAGCAGGGTCAGTAGGAGGTTCACCACCTCTCCGGCCAGCAGTTCTGGCTCTGGGCCGGGCATGAGCAGCGATACCGCTCCCATGAGCAAAGGGTACAGCGGCGCCCGCTTAAAGTTCTCCGGGAGATCCAGGCGCAGATAGGCCAGCGCATCCCGCCGAAAGGCAAAAAAGTCCGTATTCGGCACCTCAAAGCGATTGAAGTAGATAGCTACGTGCAGCAAGGTCCCCAGCAGGAGAAGGAAAAGGAGAGCAGACTTTGCTCCCTCCTGTGTGGACCTTGGCTGAATACTCTCACGCGCGTGGGCACTCATCTCGGGGACTCTCGTTTCCCAATGCGCTCGCTCCGGTCCTGCAGGCTGGCGAGAAACAAGTCGGCCAACAGTCTGACCTGCGTCCTGATGGTGAACTCCTTTTCCACAATGGCGCGCCCCGTGCGGCCCATCTCCTGCCGCTCTGCGGGGGACATGTCCGCCACGCGCCGCAGCGCTTGGGCCAGCGCCCGCACGTCTCCCGGTTCCACGAGTATGCCGGCGCCCTCTCGTACCAGCTCTGGCACGCCGTTCACTTGGGTGGCCACCACAGGCAGTTGCATGGCCATTGCCTCCATCACCGACACCGGGATCCCTTCCGAGTACGAGGGCAGCACAAACACCGACGCCTGGGCGAGCTGCTCCACCACCTCCTGCTGCGGGCGCGCGCCAAGGAAGTGAATCCTGTCCGCCAGCCCGTACTGTGCCGCCTTTGTCTCCAACTCCGCCCGCTGTGGTCCGTCCCCCACAACCACACATTGGTAATCAAGGTCGCCACCCAACAGCCGACACGCTTCCAACAAGTCAGCAATCCCCTTGCGTGGCTGCAGGCGCGCCACGGCGAGAATGCGGAACCTTCCCCCTCCGGGCTGCGGTCGAGGCCGAAACATGGCCAGGTCTATGCCGCAGTGGAGCACCCGGAGCCTTTCTTGCGCAGCCGGCTCCTGGGCGACCAAAAAGCGCCGATTAAACTCCGACACCGTCAACGCAAAGCGGCCGTGCCGGAGCAAGAACGCCGCAAGGCGCGGGTTTGGGTTGAAGAAGATGTCGTGCCCGTGCAGCGTCAGGGAGTACGGGATTCCGGCCACGCGCGCCGCCACGAACGCCACCAAGCCGCCGCTCTCGGCAAAGTGGGCATGCACGTGGCCCGCCTGCTGCCGGCGCAGCTCGCCCGCCAGATACAGCCCCTTGGCAAGACAATATGCGGCCTGCCCAGCGGCGTACAGCTTTGCCCGCACTGACCCCTGGCTACCGACCAGAGCTGCCAGCTCGCCCACGACACAGGCAACCGCCTTAGGATAGGCGAACAAAACACGGGCCATCTGCCAGTGAGCACGCGGCGCGCACCATGCCGGCAAATACGCCCCTGCGGTGGCCAACTCCGTCACGTGCGGATGCAGCGCACCCGCGTCGCCTCTCTTTACGGCAAAGAGCGTTGCCTGCAGACCCGGGACAGCTTCGCGAAGGAAAAAGAGTTCGTGGATGATGAAGGTCTCGGAGAAGCGGGGGAACTTCCACAGCACATAGGCCACGCGCAAAGGCTTGTTGAGCTGACCGCTGCCCTCATTGGACTGCTGAGTGGGGGCGCAGTCGGTGCTGCTAATCTTGGACCACACCACGCCCACCTTCATGCCCGGCCGCCAGGCCTCGCACAAACCCCGCCGTGAAGACAAGCAGTCCGAGAAAGATGAGGGGATAGAGCACCACAAAGCGGACAAAGTTTTTCGGACTCCAGCGCAGCAAGCGGTACCCAATAGCCACCGTGCGCGCCAGTGGAATGAGGGGGACGAAGAGAGGAGCACGCACCACGAACGAGTCGCGCAGGGCTAACTTGCGACGCGTGAGCGCGCTGCCAATACCCAGCTGGAATTGATTGCGCAAGAATCCGTCCAAAGAGGTGCGGTTGCGATGCGCCACGAAGATGCCGGGCACCAGGTAGAGCTCCACCCCTTGGGAGTTCATCCGTCGACTGAAGGCCGAGTCGCTCCCCTTGATGGCGCCGTCAAAGCCCCCAAAGCGGCGAAACAGCTCCCTGCGATAGGCAACATTGCAAGTTGGCAGCAGAGCCACCCTCCGGCAACCGCCCCGGTCTGCCTGAAAGTCATTGAACTCCAAAAGGAACTCGGCGCTGCCGATGGCACTGTCCGGAGTGCCGTTCACTACCGGCCCGCCCACCACCATCATGCCAGAGGAATGCCGCTCGACGAACCTCTGGACCCAGTCAGGTGCCACCACACAGTCGGCATCCGTGAAGGCCAGCACCTCTCCCCGTGCCTGGGCGATGCCCACATTCCTGGCCGTCCCTGGGAATGCCCGTTGCGGCAGGTGAATGACCTTCACCTGGGGAAAACGCCTCTTCACTTCGGGCGTGATATCCTCGGGCGAGCTGTCGACCACGATGACTTCGTAGGCGTGGCTGGTGCGTTGCGCAGCCAGCGATTTCAGGCAGTCGAAAAGATAGTGCCCAGGCTGGTAGCTGGGAACGATAATGGTCACTTCGCAACGGCTCTCAGAAGCGGCGCCAGCTCCGCCATTGCTCATGCCGCCCTCCGCAAGTAGAGGGCCAGCCGGTCCCGGTAAAACTCCACGGTCTTAGCCACGCCCTCGGCGAGACTGGTGCGGGGATTCCACCCAGTGAACCGCTGCAGCTTCTCGTAGGTGACCACAAAGCGCTTGATGTCGATCCTCTCCCGGCTGGCCGGAAAAGGGACGTGCACGTAGCTGCCCTTGCCCACCGCGCGCAGCACCTCCCTGACCATGTCCAGAAACACCGTCTCCACGCCAGAGCCGACGAAAAAGACCTCGCCATTGGTCTCGGAGCGCTGCGCAGCCAGGATGAACGCCTCCACAACGTCGTCGATGTACACATAGTCGCGCGTCTGGCTGCCGTCGCCGTAGACGGTGATCGGCTCGCCAGTCATCGCCCGCTTGATGAACCAGTTCAGAATGCCATAGTACCCGTGGTGCATCTGGCAGCGCGGCCCGTAGACGTTGTTCAGGCGCAAGGAGACCACAGGGAACCCATAGACCTTGCCGAAGAGGAGCAAGTACTTCTCCGCGACAAGCTTGTTGATGCCGTAAACGTCTGTGGGATTGGTGGGATGTGCTTCGTCCACCGGCAGATAGAGCGGCTCACCGATCTGCCCCCGGCTCCCGGCATAGAGGACCTTCACCGCATGTCCGGCCTCCGCACAGGCGCGCGCCAAATTGAGCGTACCATGGCAGTTGATGTCGACATCCAAAGCCGGATTCTCCATGGAGATTTCCCGCCCCACTTGCGCCGCCAGGTGGAAAACCACCTCCGCCTGGCGGACGTACGAAGCCAGCAAGGCATAGTCGCGAACGTCCCCCTTGACCACCGTAACGCGCTCGGCAATGCCCTCAATGTTCGCCCAGTTCCAGCCATAAGGGTCCAGGCAGGCGTCGTAGATGGTCACTTTGGCCCCGAGGCCTACCAGGCGATGCGCAATGTTACTGCCGATGAAGCCAAGCCCTCCCGTGATGAGGACGCGCACGCCGTGCATGCGGTCAATTCTGCCGTTTGGCATGGAGCAGTTCTCCGGCAATGGTTTGCAATTGTCTACCCAAAAGCTCGCAGGTGCAGTGGCGCAGGAACACCTGCCGCCCCCCCTGCGCAATCTTTTCCCGCAGCCGGGCATCATTTTTGAGCCGCAGAATCGCCTGGGCGAGCGAGTGTGGATTGGCCCGCTCGCAGAGGAGCACACTCTCGCCGTCCACCAGCAGCTCCTGGATCGGCGCGTTGCGCGAGGAAATGAGCGGCTTGCCTACCGCGATCGCTTCGATCACCTTGTTGGTCACCACGCGGGAGACCCGCTCATTGTCGCCGAAGATGCCCAGGCAGACATCCGCGCGCGACATATAGTCGGCAAGCTCCTCGAAGGGCACGCAGTCGATGAAACGCACGTTGGTGAGGCCAAGCTCCTCGGCCAGCCGCCTGTCATCCTCGTAGGTGATGCCCCGGCCAATAAGCTGGAACTCCACCCCCTCATCTCGCAGCAGATGGGCGGCCTGCAGAATGTATTTGACGCCGTGGAACGGCGCATACTCGCCGTGGAAGTGCACCAGAAAGCGATCGTTCTTCGCCACAACGGGGCGCGGCTTGACTACCTCATCATCGGTGGCCAAGAACACCCGGCGGAATTTGCGCCGTGGCGTTCGGAAACGCCGCTCGCAACTGCCAATGTGGTCTTCGCTCTCCAACACCACCAGGTCTGCCAGGCGCATCGACAACCGGTCACTCAGGGCACAAAGCCAGGCGCGCACGCTCCCCGGTTTCGCAACCTGGCGGTCAAAGACCATGGTGTCGTAGGTGGTGATGTACATGTCGTACAAAATCGGCGCCTTGGCGAAAAGCCTCGCCCACGGCATGAGCAACTGGCCGTAGAAACCCACCAGGAGCACATCGTAGGAGTGCCGATTCCGCACAAGTCGCCAGAGGAGGCCAGGGTAGTGGCGGAAGGAGCGATCAGGGGGGAAGCAGGCAATGACCTCCACGCCGTTCATCTGCAGGGCCTTCATTACATTGCGCGTGCGGGAGTACCCTTGCTCTCTGCCCGCGATGTAGAGGACTCTCATCTCTTTCCCGCCCTTCCCTGCAGCCTTTCTCGATAGCGGTTGCCCGTCACTTCCTCCCAGAAACGATTAGTTCCGTCTTCTTGATGCGATAGAGGACCTCCTCGATCAGTCGCCTGTTGGCGCCGATCAAGTCGGCCAGCAGCCCAATCATGAAGACCTGAAAGCCGACGATGATGAGAATGGCGGCCAGGATCAAGGACTGGATATGCCCGCTTCCCTTGCCGGCAAACAGGTAGAAGTACAAGAAGCGCAACCCGATGAGCACACCAACGCCGAATACCGCAGAGCCGATGTAGAGAAACATGCGCAGCGGCTCGTACATGGTGTAGATGCGGAAGATGGTGCCCATCGACTTTCGCACATAGGCCCAGATGCTCTTGAACAGGCGCGATTCGCGCAGCGTGCTGTTGGTGCGCACCGGCACATGCGCTAAGGCGATGTTCTTCTTGCCCGCCTGGATGATGGTCTCCAGCGTGTAAGTAAAGTTCGAGACGACGTTGAGGCGCAGGGCAGCGTCTCGGCTCATCGCCCGGAATCCACTGGTGGCATCCGGTATGCTGGTGCCCGAAACCTGCCCCACCACCCAACTGCCAAGGAGCTGGAGCTTCTTCTTGACAAAAGGCACATGGGCAAGGCCATTGATTTGGCGGTCGCCGATGACCATTTCAGCCTTGCCTTCCAGAATCGGGCGGATCAGGGTTTCGATGTCAGCCGCGCAGTACTGGTTGTCCGCATCCGTGTTGACGATGATGTCCGCGCCCAGTTTCAGGCAGGCGTCAAGGCCAACCATGAACCCCTCGGCCAGGCCCTTGTTCTTGGTCAGCCGCACGATATGGTTCACCCCGTGCGCCCGGGCTACCTCCACTGTGCGGTCGGTGCTGCCGTCATCAATGACCAAGACCTCCAACTCATCCACTCCGGGCACGTTCTTGGGCAGCGCCTGCAAGGTGATCGGCAGGGTGGCCTCCTCGTTGTAGCAGGGTATTTGGATAATCAGCTTCACCCGCGACTCTCCCGCCGCCTATTCGATGATCTCGGCAATGTTGTACTCCTTGATGTCCCGAGCATGGGTGAAAATAATCATCTCGCCGATGAGGCCGATGGAAATCATCTGCAAGCCGATGACCAAGAGGAGGGCACCCAACAGCAGGAGCGGCCGGCCGGCTATCGGTCCGATGGCCAGCACGCGGTAGACGAACAGATAAAGCTCGATCGCCGCACCAACGAAGGCGAGAATGCCACCGAGAAACCCCAAAAAGTGCAGCGGCTTCTTGGCATAGTTGGTCAGAAAGAGCACGGTGACAATGTCCAGCAGCCGGCGCAGGTATTCCTTTGGATAGATGGACTTGCGGAAGCTGCCCGGCAGCTGGGCCACTTGCGCCTCGTCCACGCGGTAACCGTAGCGGGCAGCCAGCACCGGCAAGAAGTTGTGCATGTCGCCGTACAAAGGCAGCTCGGCGAGCACTTCTCTGCGGGCGGCGAACATGCCGCTGTTGATGTCATGCAGGTTCAGTCCCGCAAGGCGGTTCACCAGGGCGTTGAACAGCCGCGAGACGATGCGGTTTATGTGCGCGTCCCGCCTTGGGTAGCGCCAGGCCATAACCAAGTCTGCGCCTTGAGACATGCGCTCCAAGAGCCCCCGTACACCGCGCGGATCGGTCAGCACCCGGCCAGCCATGAAGACGATGCTCTGGCCGCGGGCCAGCTTCAGGCCGGCGTCGAAAGCGGAGCCTTCTCCGAAGGTAGAGCGCATGCGCACCACCTTCAGCTCGCGGTGCTGGTGGGCCAGCTCTTGCGCTTGAGCAAAGGTGGCATCGGCGCTGCCGTCGTCCACCAGCACAATTTCGAACGACTGCCCCAGTTCCTTGAGCTCCGCCATCAACTGCGCGCACAGGCCAGGGAGCAGGGCGCCGTGATTGTGCAGGGCCACGATCACGGAAATGGCGGGGCCGCTGGCCTCTTCCCTGGGCAGCGCTCCGACGTGCACCGCTGGGGACGTGTTTTCCACTGCCACACTCATGTGCTGCCTCCGTCGGCAGACATCGGCCCCAGGTCAAAGAAGTAGTCTTCCCGGCGGGTGCCCGTCTCGACAATCAATTTCGCCACCAGCCCGAAGAAGAGAAACTGGAAAGCCGAGACCAGAAGCAAAAAGAGCAAAGTGATGAGCACGTTGAGCACCCCAGGGTCGTCGGTCACAAGACCTGCGAACACCAGCGCAGCGAGCAGGGTGCCGAGCGCCGCTAAGGCGAAGAACACGCCGATGGTGCCAAAGAAACGCAAGGGATTGCGCAGGTGGCGCATGAGCAGGTTCAAGGTGACCAGGTCCAGAATCACGCGGAAGGTACGGCTCAGGTTGTACTTGGACTTGCCATAGCGCCGCGGATGATGGTTTACCACCAACTCGGTGATGCGCGCGCCCTCCATTTTGCTCAGCGCCGGAATGAAACGGTGCATCTCCCCGTACAGATGAAGGCGCCGCACAATCTCCCCCCGGTAGGCCTTCAAGGCACAGCCGGTGTCGTGGAGCGCCACCCCGGTGACCCGGCACACCAGGCGGTTGGCAAGCATGGACGGGATGCGCCTAATGAAGAGGCCGTCCTGGCGCCGCTTCCGCCAACCGCTCACCACATCGTACCCTTGCTCGAAAGTCGCCAACAGGCGGGGGATGTCCCGCGGATCGTTCTGCAGGTCCCCGTCCATGGTCACCACTACCTCGCCCCGAGCCCGCGCAAAGCCGCCAGCAAGGGCAGGCGCTTGCCCAAAGTTTGTCCGCAAGCGAATCACCACCACGTGCTCATGGTGTGCCTGTACCTCCCGCAGCGCATCGCTGGTGCCGTCCGTGCTCCCGTCGTCCACGAGAATGATTTCGTAAGTGAGCCCCTCTTTGCGCAATGTGTCCACCAGCGCAGTAACCAAAGGCCGCACATTGTCCACCTCGTTGAACAGCGGCACCACGACCGAGACCTGGGGCCTGGCCGCAGATGATTGCCTTCTGGCTGTCTGTACACTGGTCATCGCCACCGGCATCCTGCTCTTATGTGGCATTGCGGGACTTTCTGCGCACGCCCAAGAGGGCCACTAACGGGCCAAGGAGCAGTATCTCCCATGCCACAGCCTTGAGGTTATGTGTGCTCCACAAACTTGAGAAGAACTCTGTGCGCGCCCCCAGACGTCGCACGTCCAGGAACACGGTCGTCGGCGCTTGCAAGTACCCTCCCCAAAAAGGCCAAAGGAGTGGCTGGCCAAAGGGAGCGCGCGTGTCTGCAGTCAAGGCATCCAGCACCAAGTGCGAAGTCAAGAGGATGCCGTTGACTGCTGTCCATTTCCAGAATCCCAGTGCCCAGCATCTGTCCAGAATCAGCGCTGCTACCGGAGTAGCCAAGGCGCAGAAGCCAATGCTGTGGGTCAGGCCATGGTGGTAGAGATTGGCATCGCCCGCCACCAGTCCCACAAGAAAATCGGCGTCTGGCAGACTGGCCACCACCACCATAGCCGCCAGAACAGACAGACGCGCTCCACGAGGCGCCGGGGACGGCAGGCTGCGGTGGAGCACGTAGGCCACGAGGGAATGAGCAACGGGACTTGGCATTGGCATTCACATGCGTGCAGCGCTACGGGCTTGCCGTCACGCCTGTCACGCGCGCTGGCGGCGTGAGGTCAGCGGTGCGCTCACCAAGCCGCACAAGGGCAACGTACATGCTGCATGCCCCGCTGCTATTGCCATTGGGGCCAAGCCTCACCTGCTCGCCCGCCTGATACTCCCGCTTGCTCTGCCAGATGCGAAAGTCACTGTTGCCCACGTCGCTGACTTGCAGGATGTCGCCGGTGCGCACAAACCCATCCACCAACCACGCGGGCGGCGTGACGCGCGAGTCGTGGACCACAAAGACCCTCGCGCGCTCTGTCACCACAAAGCTCACGGCGAGAGAGGCATCCATCTTGTCAGCATTTCGCGTCTTCAACCACAACAGGCGCTCGTATGCCTGGGGCACGTCAACCACCCGGTAGTCGCGGTCTACGTAATAGGTGTCCCCTTCGCGAACGTAGGCGAGCCGGTACGCACGCGGCGTCACGTTCGTCACCAAACCGCCGCTCTGGCCTGGAGTCACCTCGATGTAGGTGATCTCCATGGTGGTAGCACCGCGGTCGTCCGTCACGTAGAGCCGCGGCTCATAGCCCATCGCCTGTTCGTAGGTGTGGACTGGGTTCACCTCCCGCGAGGTGGAACCGTCCCCAAACTCCCAATAGTACGAGACAATCTGCCCGTCTGCATCTGCAGACTGGTCGCCGCGGAACCGCACGGTGAGGGGCGCGGGGCCTGTGCGCGGCTCGGCGGTGATGCTGGCTACCGGTGGCCGATTGTTCTTCACCCTTCCCTCGCCGAGGATGCGGTAGTACAGCCCACCGCGCTTGTCTTTCCATACCACAAACGCCCCGTTCTGCAGAGCGAGCGCGTCAACCTGCGCATTGCCCTCGCTGACACTGACGCTGATCGGCTGCGGAGCGCTCCAGCCGGCACCAGGGGTGTAGACCGTGTAGAGAACCCGGTTTCCTGGCAGAAACTGCTCTCGATCTCCCTGGGCGCTCACCACATAGATCCTGCCGGCGCCATCCACCGCGATCTCTGGCTGGTGGTCACCTCGGACCGCGTCCCACTCCAAAGGAGTGCGGAGCATGTCCCACCGCCCGTCCCTGAGGTAGATCACACGCACCCAGCCGTCGTAATAGGCAACGTGCGGGACACCGAGTGCGGACACGGTGATGTCGATCCCCTCGCCCACCTTTTTGTCGCCACGTTCGATGGCCGTTGGCACGCTCCAACTTCCTCTCTCCCACCGGGAAAGAAATAGGTCGTAGCTCGTGCCGCTGTAATCGTCCCAGCGCCAGACGGCATAGATGCGTCCCTGAGCATCGCGCGCCGCCGCCGGATAGCAGTGGTTGCGATCGCTGCCGTCGCCGTACAGCTTCTCCACCGGGCCAAATGTTGCCTCCCCTGCTGCTTTGCGCCGGGCGTGCACCTCGGCCAACTCCCCGGTCACGTAGCCCCGGTAGACGACGTACACAGTCCCGTCGTTGGTGACGACGATGTTGTTGTCGCGGCCAGGGCCGAGGTCCAGGCGCTGGCTCCACTGCTTCCCCTGCCGGGTGCTGTAGTGAAGGCCGCCGGAGCCGTCGCCCCACACCACGTGCGCATTGCCGAAGCCATCCACATCTACCTCTGGTGCCTGACGAAGGCTCATGTCCGCGCCGCCAGAGTTAGGGATGCGCTCGTCGGCGCTCCACCCGCCTTCGTCGTAACACATATAGTGGACACCGTCAACGTTTGCGTAAACCAGGTGAATGCGGCCGAAAGCGTCCATGGCCAGCGCCGGATAGACACCATCCACGCCAATGGGGAAATCAGCCGCGGTGGCATCGCCAGCGATGAGGAGCTTATCGGCATGTTTGGTCTGGCCAGCGTGCGAGACATCCAGGCCCAGGCGAAAACTCCCCTGCTTGGGGATCTGCACCGTCCCGGTCCGGCCGCTGCCCAAGGCTATAGGGGTTTGTGCCCCTACTTCCAGAAGCGACCAGCTGTAAGCTGCGGGGTCGGTAATCAGAGCTCCCGAGCGGTCGTACGCCTCGCCCTCATAGACCATCTGTTCGCCTTCCCTGACCAGCCCGCTTGTCGGCCGCACGATCTGCACGGCAATGGCCACGGAAGCCTGTGCGATGAAGCGGAAGATCCAACCGTCTCCAGGGTCGGCGCTCGTCCCGCTCCCCTGCACATCGAAATGAAAGGGCGCGTACTGGATCCACTCGCTGTGCCAGAACCAGTAGTTGCCGTTGTCTCGCTCCTGCAAGGCCTCGGCCATGATGGTCGCCTTGGTGGCCTCGTCGTAGACCCCGTTGCTCCCCCGGTTCAGTTGCTCGTTGTTCACCTGCGGCATGTTCCCCGACAGGTGCTGCTGCGGATGGCCATGAGTGAAGGCGACGTTCATGCCTGGCACGGCCAGAATGCCCTTATCGGAAATGGGGCTGATGCCGCACAAGCGCTCCGGATCGACCTCATGGACGACGTCCACCAAGATTTTCGCCTTAGCGATGAGCGTCTCCGTCGACACCGCCCCCCGGTCCGGGAAGACATTCGGGTACTGGTAGCCCGGGTGGCCAAACTCGTTGGCGATGTCTAAGAACACATGCCGATATGGCTTAAGCCAGGCGGTGGCCTCGCGTACGGCACGGTAAATCGCCTCGTCGCTATCCCAGTGGTCGTGGTCCAGCACCTCTGTGAGGGCCGCCTTGCGGCATTGCCGCTGGTAAAAATAGCCCACGTTCACCACCATGTCCAGCTCTTTGGTTCGCTCTAAGATGCGCCGCAGGCGCTCCATGTACTCTGGCTTGAGCGACCCGTCGCTCCTGAAGGCGCTGTTGGAGTACCACTTGCCGGTGCCGACATCGCGCTCAAAACCGGGATGCCCGCCCTGGAGGTTGACGCCCACCGTGTTCACGCTGTGGCGCTTGTATTCCGGGAGGGCCTCCAGGAAGCGGGCGGTGGTCTGGTCGTCCCACAGGGCGTTCACTGTACGCACCCCCCACATGTCGAAGCGCTTGCCGTCCAGAAAGAACTTGCTCCCCTGCGTACTCAGCACCTCGCCCGCCAAGCCAGGCGCACCCCAGCAGAAAACGGCAGCCTGGCCAATGAAGCCAAGGAGCCAGGCCACCCCCAAGCTGCGTCGAGCTCTCCAGTGCCGAGTCATCTTCTCTCGTCTCATCGCTCGTTCCTCCTCTGTCCTGAAGGCTCCCCTGCGCGGTGCAGGCGACAACACTCGTGCCTTGAGACATGAAGAGGCTGTAACCACCTATGTGCAGAAACCAGGGGAGGTTGCGTCTCCAATGATGGTGTGTACGAAGCCCCGCCTTTTACAGCTCCGTTTGCGGATTACGATTTGGTAACTGAAGAGGCTCCTCGCCGCAGGACGTACACGATGCCCCCCATCGCCCCATACAAGAGCATCATGCCAAAGCCGATCCAGGTGAAGGCGATCGCGGTCGAAGGGTGAACCACAAATGGGGTGAGCAAGAAGACAAACGCATTTTCCCGGATGCCGATACCGTTAATGGTAATCGGGAGCATGGTCAAGATGGTGGCGATCGGCACTATGAGAAAAAAATGGCCCAGCCCAACAGTGATGCCTACCGCCTTGGCAACCAGGTAGTAGTGGAGCACCACATTTGCTTGCAACAGGAGCGAGTAACCGATCCCCTTTGTCAATGCCGCGGTGTTGCCCCCGAACGCACGGAATGCGCCCACGGCCCTGCCCGCGAACCCGCTCAGGCCCCCACGAGGCTCTGCCGAAGAAGGGTCCTCTTGCGGTAGCGCGGCAGGCCTGTGCCAGAAGATCCACGCCACCATGGCCACCATCACCACCAGGCCCGTCAACACGCCCCAACGCAACCAGGGCGCGTGGGCACTCCCTTCCACCCGCACCAGTACCACCGCCGCGGCAAACAACACCAAGGCCAGGACTCCCAAGAGGCGATCGACCACCACCGCGGCAATCGGCCCGGCCTTGCGACCAGACATGCGCATCGTGTCGTAGGCGCGCACCGCATCGCCCCCCACGGTGCTGGGCAAGAAATTGCCGACAAAAATGGCCACGCAGTAAGAAGCAAGCAGATGGCGAAAAGGAAGGTGAATGCCCAAGGCCTTGAGCAGCATCTGCCAGCGCAGGGTGCTAATGAGGTAGCCGACAAACAGGAGCGAAAAGGCTGCAGCCAAGAAGCTCGCATCCGCCTGGCGCATGGCCTCCCAGATTCCGTCCAGGTTTACCCGCAAGAAAAGGAGCGCGATCAAACCGGCGCTCACAACAGCGCGGCCGATCGTCAAGAGCAGCGCGCGCGTCCGTCTGCGCTCGGACGGCTCGTGGGCTCGCTCCGGCGAGTTCAGGTCCGCCTCCTCACCACTTTGGCAGGCACGCCGCCAACAATGCTCATCTTGGGCGCGCTGCGATACACTGCCGCACCTGCGGCCACTACGCTGCCAGTACCGATGGTCACTCCGTCTAACACCACCACCTGTGCCCCGATCCACACATTGTCTTCGATGACGATTCCCCCCTTGGAATAGGCACCTTGCTGCATGATGGGAACGTCCAGGCGGTCATACCGGTAGTTGCCGCCGCCAATGATGTAGCAGTAAGCAGCAATGGGACAGTCGTTGCCGATGACCACGCTGCTTTCCCCCACCGAATGGATTACGCAGGAGATTCCCAGCGAGGTGTTGTTGCCGATGCGAATGGCGCCATCCTTGCAGCTCAGCACGGAGTAGCGCCCGATGATGACATTGTCGCCTAAGGTGATGCCTTCGTTGCCCTCGCCCTTTGCATCCAGCACGACGTGGTCGTCAATCACCACGTTTTCCCCAAGCCGAATCTTGCTGCCATGACGGATGGTCACGTGCTGTCCGAAGACTGGGTTTTTGCCACATGCGCCCAACAACAGCGGGTAGCACTTCTTGCGCAGCCAAAAGCCAAGGGCACCCGGTAGCCAACTGGCAAACATGACGACGAGTTCGTACTTGACCAGCTCCCAAAGACGCCTACTCCCCACCGCCAGCATCTGGTAGCGACGCAGTGGCGACTGCGACTCGTCGGTAATGGCACGGTGTAACTTTTGCGCTGCCATGGGGCCTACCGTTTCACCGCGCGCACCAGCACCTCTGAGGTCACCAGCTTGCCGTGGCGGAAGAGTCCTCGTTCGCGAACCACTTCAGAAATCTCGGCAAAGCCCGCCTGGCGCAAAAAAGAGACGATTTCGTTCGTGGCATAGTACCGCATGTGGTCAGAGCGGAAGCTGCGCTGCAGAAAGTCATAAATGGCGATGGGCCAGAAGGCCTCGCGGCTCGTCTCCAGGAGCAGCAGCATCCCACCCGGCTTGAGGACGCGCCGCATCTCGCCTAACGAGGCAACTGGCGCCGGGTAATGGTGAAAGGAGCTCGAACAAATGACTGCATCGAAGGAGGCGTCTTTGGCGGGGATGTGCTCAGAATCCGCTTGCACGAAGGCAGCGCGCCTCATCGCTCCGCGGCGGCGCACCGCTTCCTGCAGCATGGCGCGGGAGATGTCCAGCCCACACGCGAAGGCAGCAGGCTCCCTCTGGACAACGTTGCGCACTGCCCAGCCGGTGCCGCAGCCCACGTCGAGCACGCGCTGGCCAGGGCCCGGGGCTATGGCCTTGATGATGAGCGCCTGAAAGTGGCGGAACCAGCGGCTCATCCGGCCGGCCTCGTAGTGATCGGCCCAGTCGTCAAAGTGCTGGCTTGCCCGCTTTTTGAGCAGCTCAGCCTCCGGCATTGGCGGTGACCTCCGCTCGGCGCCTCTGCTCATCTGCCACCTTCATCGCGTCCAATGTCGCCTTCAATCCCTCGCGGAACTCGTACTTGGGCGCAAAGCCCAACACCTCGCGCGCCTTGCTGATGTCAAAGGCGTTGTTGGTGGTAAAGAACTCCAGGCTGCGCCGCGAAAAGGGCGGTTCCCGATGCAGCGCCTTGCCGGTACTCTCGGCGAGCACGGCAAGGAGCTTCATGGGGAGCAGAGGGAGCCGCACCTTTGGCTCCGGCACCCCAAGTACTTCGCAGAATGCCGCCACCATCTCCGCCGTCGTGAGTGCCTGCTCGTCGGCGATGATCATCACCTGGCCAACCGCCTCTGGTCGCTGGGCGGCCAGCTCGAAAGCGTCCAGCATGTCTTCGATGTAGACTGGGTGGCGCAGATTCCGACACGGGCCGAACTTGATGAAGTGCCCCTTGCGCAGCATGCGAAACAGGCGCTCGGTACGCCGGCACCGCCGCCCATAGACCCAGGCCGGCCGCAGGACAACCACCGGCAACCCATGCTCCGCCCAGAAGCGCAGGGCAGCGCGCTCGCCGGCAAGCTTGGTCTCACCGTAGATCGACTGCGGCCGGCATTCGGTCTCCTCGGTGGCAGGTGGGCGCTCGATGTGCCCGTAGACGCCCACAGTGCTCGTATGCACAAAGCGCTCGACCCCTGCATCCCTGCTCCATTCCAGGAAGCGCAGCAGGCCATGAACGTTCACGTCCCAGTACTCGCTGTCCGGCAGATGGGTCTGCAGATGGGCGCTGGCCAAATGAAAGACCACGCTGCAGCCGCTTAGCGCCTTGCGCATGAGGCCTTCGTCGCGAAAGTCGCCTTGCACCATCTCTACTGCCCCATCGCCGGCAGCAAATACCGTGGGCGGCAAATGGACGTCCACGGCCACCACCTGCACCCCGTGCTCAGCCAAACGTTCCACCAAATGGCTGCCGATAAAGCCCCCCGCTCCTGTCACTATAACCTTCATGTTTCCCTCGTCACTCCTGTCTGTTTGGTTTCACTGCACGCACCGCCACTGCATAGTGTCCGCCCCAAAACAACAGGTAGTCCAGGCGTGAAATCAACCACAACACAGGATAGATGAGACTGTACAGCATGTAAGACAGGCCATGGCTCTTCAACGCCTCCTGCGAGGTGGGGGCAATGACTCCCTCTGGCGCCTCGGCTTTGTCTTTGTTCATCACCAACACGTACATGGCGTTGATCATCAACTCCAATGACTCCATGAAAAAGCGTGAGTAGCCCGCACGCCCCACGACCTGGAACCCCACGGCACTGACCACCGCAGCCAGCTGCTCGCGCGTATAACCTGGCCTGATATGTCCGTACTTGTCGGGCGTCATGCCGATCCAGTTCTTAATCTTGTTCGCCAACAGTCGCCCGTCGCCATTGGGCACGGTGACCATGGCCGTCCCGCCAGGCTTGACAATGCGGTAAAGCTCGGCGAGAAAGGGCCTTTCCTCATGCAAGTGCTCCAGGCAGTCGATGGACACGACCACGTCGAAGCTGTCGTCCGGGAAGCAGAAATGCTGCTCGTCCAGGTGAAGCACGCGCTCCTTGAGCAGGCTCACCATCACCGGCAAGTTGCGCCCCTCCAAGTCAGCCGACACCCACCAGCCGCCTTGCGCGCGGAAGTAATAGTTCAAGGAGCCGGTGTTGTCGCCGCAGGTGACGTCCAGACAGCGCTTGCCCGCCAGGTCCGGCAACAGGGCGATGAGCGTCCGCATCTTTGCCCGCTTCTTCAGCGAGCGCCGAAACATCTCGAGCTGCCAGCTGTCGTTTCCCATCTCAATCTCCTCGTCACACAACCACCCTGGCTGGGCGCACTCAGAACTGTCGCTGCCAGTACTGGTCACTGCCCAGACGATGCTCCGGGGCCTGCCAGTAGCTGGTGCGCGTGGGCTCCGGGCGGCGCTTCAGTGGGTCACGGCCGAGGAGACGTAGTGCGAGAGCGATCGGCGTAACCACAAGGTAGTAGACCACCGTCAGGAGCAATTGGGTGCTGAGCCAGCCCAGGGCGAACCCAGTCTTGCGGCTGGCGTGGTAGAGCGGCCGCAGCGCGCTCGGCAGCAGGAGAGCTGCTACGGCCACCACCGCCGCAGCGCAGAAGAGCCACCAGCTTCTCCCGAGCCCGGCGTGAAGCAGCCGCAGCACGGCCAAGACGCTCAACACCCCCGCCAGCCCCGCACCAAAGGAGGTCAATCGTTTGTCTCTCACTCTGCCTCAGTCCAGTGCAAATCTCCGCCTCTGCCGCACCGCCAACTGAGTTTGACGCTTCTTGTCGAGCACAAAATCCCCCATGACCAAGTAGTCCATGTCAGTGTTCATGAAGCAGAGGTAAGCATCCTCCGGAGTACATACGATAGGCTCGCCGCGCACGTTGAACGAAGTATTTATTACTACCGGACAACCTGTCTTTTTCCGGAAAGCCTCAATGACTTCTGCAAACCGAGGGTTGCACGTGTGCTCTACAGTGTGCACCCGCGAGGAGTAGTCCACGTGCGTCACCGCGGGGATCGTAGAGCGGACTGCTCTCCGGCGCTCTATGCCGGCCAGCAAGCGATCCGAATTCTTGAGCGGCAGTCGCTGGCTGGCTACCACCGGCGCCACCACTAACATGTACGGACTGGGACAGTCAAGCTCAAAGTACTGCCCCGCGAACTCCTCCAGCACGCTGGGGGCCAAGGGGCGAAACGACTCTCTGAACTTGATCTTTTGATTGACCACCTCCTGCATGGCCGGCAACCGCGCGTCCGCCAAGATGCTCCGGTTGCCGAGGGCACGTGGCCCAAACTCCATGCGTCCTTGGAACCACCCCACCACCTGGCCTCGCTCCAGGAGCGCGGCGGTATGTTGCGCCAAATCCTTAGGTCGCATCCTCTGGTAGACCGCACCCACGGAGGTCAAGTACCTCTCGATCTCCTCGTTGGAGAACGCTGGGCCGAGATAGGAACCCTGCTGCCGGTCATGTACCCCAGCGGCGTGGCGCTCCCTGCCGGCGAACATGTGCCAACCGGCCAGGGCCGCACCCAATGCGGCTCCTGCGTCACCGGCGGCAGGCTGAATCCAAAGTCCGCGGAACGGTCCCTCACGGAGCAAGCGCCCGTTTGCCACGCAGTTGAGTGCGCAACCGCCTGCCAGGCAGAGATTACTCTGCCCGGTCTGCCGATGAAGATGGCGGGCCATCCTGAGGACGATCTCTTCAGTCACCCATTGGATGGAACGGGCAATGTCCATGTGCCGCTGCGACAGTGGCCCCTCTGGGCGACGCGGTGGACCGCCGAAAAGGCGCGCAAACCGTCGGTTGGTCATCACTAGCCCCACCGCATAGTCGAAGTAGCCCATGTCCACCCTGAAGGAGCCGTCCTCTTTCAAGTCGATGAGTCGGCCGAGAATGAGCTCCACGTAGCGGGGCTCGCCATAGGGCGCCAAGCCCATCACCTTGTGTTCCCCGGAGTTGACGCGAAAGCCAAGATAGTAGGTAAAGGCCGAGTAAAGCAGTCCCAGCGAATGCGGAAAGCGTAGCTCGCCCAGCAGGGTGATCGCCTGCTCGCGCCCCACGCCATAGGTAGTAGTGGCCCACTCGCCGACCCCGTCGGCCACCAGAATCGCAGCCTCGGCAAAAGGCGAGGGAAAGAAGGCTGACGCGGCGTGCGAGAGGTGATGCTCCGGGTAGATGATCTTGCCCCGGTATCCGAGCTGGCTGCGGATGAACTCATCCATCCACAACTTCTGTTTCAACCAAACTGGCATGGCCTTCCTGAAAGCGCGCACCCCTCGCGGTGCATAGGCCAAGTGACTCTCCAAGATCCGCTCGAACTTCAACAGCGGCTTGTCATAGAAAGCCACCAGGTCGAGCTGGCTACCATCGAGGCCAGCCTCGGCCAAACAATAGGCGATGGCCTGGCGCGGAAAGCGGAAGTCGTGCTTCACCCTGGAAAAACGCTCCTCCTGCGCGGCAGCCACCAGTCGGCCGTCATGGACAAGGGCCGCGGCGCTGTCGTGATAAAAGGCCGAGATACCCAGAATCGTCATCGTCGCCTTCAGCACCACTCCTGCCTTCGGCCGTCATTTGCGGGCGAAAGCCATGATGTGCCAACCCGACCAGCGTATCAACGGCTTGGGAATGAGCGAAAACGCGGGCACAAAGAGCCCATTGTACAGCACCCCCTTGAGACCGCCGTGAAGCCTGGTCTTGACCGGAAATCGCTCACACACCAGACGCACCTCGCGAAAACTGCCGAGCAACTTGCGAAACTCTCCTCCGGAAAAGACGCGCAACACCGGAGCATCCTCGTGCTCCAGCCCCACATGCATGACCTTGGACAACAGCCGCAGCCAGGAATGGCGATTGTAGACCATCATGATGGCTTCCCCTCCCGGCTTGAGCACCCGGTGGATCTCGCCAATCATCTTGGCGGGGTCTGCGGTGTACTGCAGCACGCCGTGGGCATAGACGACGTCGAAGCTATTGTCCGGAAATTCCATCTCCTCGCCGTTCATGACGAGGAACGTGCCGGAAAGGCCCCGGAGGGCAAAGTTCTGTCTGGTCAGCGCGATGGACTGCTCGGCGAGGTCAATCCCGGTGACGATGGCTCCCCCCTTGGCAAAGCGCACAAGGTCGATGCCCACACCACAGCCCACTTCCAAAAGGCTCTTGCCCGCAAACCCAGCAAAGTCCACGAGCCGTGGCAGGTAGCGCAGCTTGTCGAAGCGATATTCGTCCAGGTCATCAAAGAAGCCGAGGGTGCCCACTTCGTGGTGGGCGATCTCTAAGTCGTGGATGTGACTGTTCCAATAGCGGCGAATCTCTTCGAGAAGTCTGGCTGAGGCGGTCAGCGTCATCCCTCCCTCCGCATGTAGAGGTCATGCCACTTCTGAAAGACCATCAAAGCCCACAGCTGGTGGCTGTGATTGGCGCGGCCTGCGAGATGTTCCTCGATCAGCGACGCAACGTAGCCCGGATTGACGTACCCCTGGCGGCGCAAGCGCTCTGGCGACAGCAGCTCTAACATCATGGGGCGCAACTCGAGGCGCAGCCAGTTCTTGATGGGGATGCTAAATCCCTCTTTGCCCCGCGTGAGGATCTTTTCCGGCAAGATACCCCGCATTGCCCGCTTGAGAATGTACTTGGTCTGACCCCTGCGCAGGCGAAGTGCGCTCGGCATGCGGCCCACCAACTCCACGAGCCGGTAGTCAAGAAATGGCACCCTTGCCTCCAAAGAGACAGCCATGCTCATCCGGTCTACTTTGACCAGTATGTCGTCCGCCAAATAGGTCTTGATGTCCACGTATTGCTGCTGGCTCAGGGGGTCGGCACTGCGCACCCGGTCGAAGTATTGCTCGATAAAGTCGTAGGGAGTTGTCCCGGCCAGAGCTTCACGCAGCGCAGGCGCGTAGAGCGCTTCCTTCTGTGCCTGGGAAAGAAAAATCATCCACCGCACGTGTTGCAGGTGGGCAGGCAGGGCCATCCCTTGCACGAAGCGGACCGTGCGGTTGATCAGGCCTTTTTTCTTCTCGGTGGGGCGCATACGGGAAGCCAACGGCTCGATCAGGCTGCGGCGCAGGAACTGCGGCAGCCGCGCGTAGGAGCGGGCCAGGCGGTCGGCAATGTAGGTGTCGTAGCCGGCCAGCAACTCGTCGCCACCGTCGCCGGACAGGGCAACCGTGACGTATTGCCGCGTCATCTTCGACACCATGTAGGTCGGGAAGATGGAAAAGTCGCCTAAGGGCTCATCCAGGTGGGTGACCAGCGTCTCGGTCAACGCCACGGCATCCGGCGTGAGGATTTCCTCGTGGTGCTCGGTAGCAAAGACCTGCGCCACGGTGCGTGCATAATCCAGCTCATTGTAGGTCGACTCGGTGAAGCCGATGGAGAAGGTCTTCACCGGCTGGCTCATGGCCCGGCTCATCATCGCCACCACCGAGCTGGAGTCCAGTCCACCGCTGAGAAAGGCCCCCAGCGGCACATCGCTCATCAGCCGGATCTTCACCGCGTCGGCCAACAAGTCGACCAGCTCTTCGCCCCACTCCTGCTCTGACCTGTCCTCCCCCTCACCAACGCCAAAGGCCACATCCCAATATTGGCGAAGGCGCAGGCGACCATCCTCCAGCAAGAGGGTGTGTGCCTGCGGCAACTTGGCCACCCCGCGGAAGATGGAAAGCGGTGCGGGGATGTATTCGAAGGTGAGATAGGCGTCCAGGGCTTTGCAATCCAACTGCCTGGGCACGTCGGGCGCTTGCAGCAGCGACTTGAGCTCAGAGCCAAAGACCAGCCGTCGTCCGTCGAAGGTGTAGTAGAGCGGCTTTATGCCCAAGCGGTCGCGTGCCAGCAACAGCCGTCGCTTGCGGCGGTCGTAGATAGCAAAGGCAAACATGCCGTTGAGGTGTTCGGGGCAGCGCTCACCATACTCCTCGTAGGCGTGGACGATGGCCTCGGTGTCGGCGCGCGTCCGGAAGCGATGGCCTTTGCTCTCTAACTCCCTGCGCAGGGGGAGGTGATTGTAGATTTCGCCGTTGAACACGATCCAGACGCTGCCATCTTCGTTGCTGATCGGCTGCTTGCCGGTCACCAGGTCGATGATGCTCAGCCGGCGCATCCCCAGGCCCACGCCGTTGTCCAGGTAGAAGCCGTCGTCATCCGGCCCGCGATGCACGATCACCTCCGTCATGCGCCGCAGGGTCAGCTGGTCCACCGCCTTCTCCTGATCAACGTGGTAGATGCCGCATATCCCGCACATCCGCAGCCCTCACCTCTCCCCGCAGCCCGGCCTCCGGCCATGCAAAGAGCACGGGACTACCCACACGCCCCGTGCCCGCATCGTGCTTCGACCTGCCACTTGCTCGATCACCGTCCAACCGCGAAATAGGCAAACCCTTTCTCGCGCATCTTGTCCGGTTCGTAGATGTTCCGCAGGTCAATAATCACTGGCTGGCGCAATAGCTTCTTCAGCCGATCAAGGTCCAAGCTCCGGAATTGGTTCCACTCGGTCATAAACACTAAGGCATCGGCGTCCTTGGGTACCTCGTAGGTCTCTTTGCAGTAGTGGACATCTTTGAGTATCTTCTTCGCCTCTTCCATAGCTGCCGGGTCGTACGCCTTGACGGTTGCCCCCTCCTTGAGCAGAGCGTTGATGATGGTGATGGAAGGAGCCTCGCGCATGTCGTCCGTATTGGGCTTGAAGGAGAGGCCGAGCACCCCGATTACCTTGCCCTTGAGGTCGCCCACGGCGGCCTTGATCTTGTCGATCATGAGCTGCCGCTGCCGGTCGTTGACCTCGATGGTGGCCTTGACGATACGCAAGTGGCAGCCCACCTGCTCGGCCACCTGGACCAGAGCGCGCGTGTCCTTGGGGAAGCAGGAGCCACCGAAACCGGGTCCAGGGTGCAGAAACTTGCGGCCAATGCGGTTGTCCAGGCCCATGCCCTTGGCCACGTGGTGGACATCAGCACCCACGCGCTCGCAGACCAGTGCAATCTCGTTGATGAACGAGATCTTGGTAGCTAAGAAGGCGTTGGATGCATATTTGATGAGCTCGGCACTGGCCAGGTTGGTGATGACAAAGGGCGTCTCGATCAGGTAGAGCGGAGAGTAGAGGTCCTTCATGATGGCGATAGCCTCGCTGTCCTCGCCGCCGATCACTACTCTATCCGGCCGCATAAAGTCGTCGATGGCCGAGCCCTCGCGCAGAAACTCCGGATTGGAGACGACGCTGAACTTTACCTTGTGGGTCTGGTGCTTCTCGATGATCTCTTTCACCCACTTGCCCGCCCCGACGGGCACGGTGCTCTTGTTGACAATGACCTTGTAGTCGGTCATGTACTTGGCAATCTCCTTGGCCACCTCGCCCACGTGCTGCAGGTCAGCAGAGCCGTCCTCTTTGGGCGGAGTGCCCACGGCGATGAAGATGACCAGCGAGCGCTCGGTGGCGGGCTTCAGGTCCGTGTCAAAGTGGAGACGACCTTCGCGCACGTTCTTCGCCACCAAGTCCTCCAACCCAGGCTCGTAGATGGGGATGATGCCCTTCTTTAACTTCTCGATCTTCGCCTGGTCTTTGTCCACGCAGACCACGTCGTTGCCCAGCTCGGCCAGGCACGTGCCGGTCACCAAACCCACATAGCCGGTTCCCACTACACAGATGTTCATGCACGCCCTCCTTCCGGTGACAGTTCCTTCCTAACCACCGCCGTTCACGCTGCCCCGTAGCCAAATAGTACCACGAAAATAGTCTTGAGCAGAATCTTGACGTCCAACCACAGGGTCCAGTTGTCGATGTACTCCATGTCCATTTCCATCCAGCGCTCGAAGGAGATCTTGTTGCGCCCGCTCACCTGCCAAATGCAGGTGATGCCCGGTTTGAGCGACAGGCGGCGGCGTTGCCAGACCTGGTACATCTCGACCTCCACCGGCAGTGGCGGCCGCGGCCCCACGATGCTCATATCGCCTTTGAGCACATTGAAGAACTGCGGCAGCTCGTCGATGCTGGTCTTGCGCAAGATGCGTCCCACCGGGGTGACCCGCGGGTCCTTCTTGATCTTGAACACCGGCCCGTCCATTTCATTCATCCTCTCCAACTCGCGCCGCTTCATTTCCGCCCCGACGATCATCGTGCGGAATTTGTAGAGGGTGAACTTGCGGCCGTTCAACCCACAGCGGGTCTGTTTGAAAAGGACTGGCCCCTTGGAGGTCAACTTGATGGCCAACGCAGTGAGGGCCATGAGCGGGGCAAAAAGGATGATGAAGAAGATGGACAGGAAAATGTCCATGGTGCGCTTGACGAACAGCTCCCACTGCTTTGCCCTGAAGGTCTCGAATTCCAACAGGGGGAAGCCGCTAAAGTCGGTTTGGCGGGTGCGCGCGATCTGCAGGTCGTAGAGGTCAAGGCTAATGGCGGTGGCGATCCCCTCCTTCTCGCACGCCAGGATCGCCTCATCGATGCGGTGGAGCCACAGCCTGGGCACGACAAAGATGACGCGGTCGATCACCTTGCGATGGATGATGAAGGGGATGTCCTGGATGCGACCCAGCACGCGGTAACCCTCCACCTCCTTGCCGTACATACCGTGCTCGTCGTCGATGAGGCCTACGATGCGCAACCCCCAGTTGGCATGGCTCTTCACCGCGCGGATGAATTCCCGCGCCCTCTTGCCGGTGCCCACAATCAGAAGGTTCACCTGATTGTAACCGCGCATGTGGATGTAGTCCAGGAAGGCGAGGAAGAGCCTCTTCTCCACCAGCAGGAGGAGCGTGGCGGTGACGGTGAACACGGCAATGAAGAAACGGCTGGTCAGTTGAGCCTGCAGGGCGAACACGACGCTTCCGGCCGCGATGCCGGCCAGCAGGCTAGCCCGGATGATGGTGGAGGCCAACTGCCCGAATGTTTTCAACCGGAACTCGCTGTACAGCCCCAACCAGCCTAAGAGGATGACCCACAGCGGAGGAAGGATGAGTGGCATCCACGAGTTGTTGCGGGTAAAGACCACCAAGCCGCCCAACGTAGGCCCACGACTGTACGCCTTGACCGACAGGGCGATCAGCTGCCGCAGGAATTCGTCAAAAAAGTAAGCGAGGGCAAAAGAGAGGAGGACCACCAGCAGGTCCAGCACCCTCGCCACGCTCCGCAGGAATATTTCCTTTTCCTCTACCATCCGCCTCAGGTGCGGTTTGCCGTCTCCTGTTGGGCCCGATACCACTGCACAAAGCGCTCGATCCCCTCTTCGATGGGCACCTTGGGCGCATAGTCCAGTTCCTTGCGCGCCCGGCTGATGTCGGCATAGGTAATCGGCACGTCGCCCGGCTGCTCCGGCAGGCGCTCCACCTTGGCCTCTCTGCCCAGGCAGCTGCTGATCAGGGAAATGAGATAGCTCAGCTCGACCGTGCGCGACTCGCCGAGGTTGTAGATGGCGTAGCCCTGGCAGCGGTCGAGCGCAGCCACCAGCCCGTCGATGATGTCGGTGATGAAGGTGTAATCCCGCCGCGAGCTCCCGTCGCCGAACATGGGCACCTTGGCACCAGCATCGATGAGCCGGGTGAACTTGTGAATGGCCATGTCCGGCCGCTGTCGTGGCCCATACACGGTGAAGAAACGCAGGCAGCTCACCGATATGCCAAAGAGGTGGTGATAGGTATAACAGAGCAACTCGCCCGCCTTCTTGGTTGCCGCATACGGCGAGACGGGGTGGTCAACGGGATCATCCTCCGCAAAAGGGACCTTCCTGTTCGCGCCGTAGACCGAGCTGGAAGAGGCAAATATGAACCTATGCACCCCATGCCTCTTGGCCATCTCCAAGAGGTTGTTGGTGCCACGGCAGTTCACCTCTTGGTACAAGAGCGGCTCCCTGATGGACGGCCGTACCCCCGCCCGCGCCGCCAAGTGGATCACCGCGTCAAAACGCTCGCCGGCAAAGACCTGCTCGAGCAGGGGGTAGTCGAGAATGTCCCCTTCCACCAGGCGGAAGTCGCTTCGCGGCAGCAAGCCACGGAGGTTATCCCGCTTGACCTTAGGGTCATAGAAGTCGTTAAAGTCGTCCAAACCCACTATACTGTGGCCCTCAACCAACAGTCGCTCGCCAAGATGAGAGCCAATGAAACCGGCCGCTCCGGTCAAGAGAATGCGCATCAGCTCACCCTCGTTTATGTGTAGCAAAGCCCGCGCACGCCACCGATCTTCCCTTCCCTTGTCCCATGCGCGTCAGTAGTGGTAGTAACTGTAGGCCTGGTGGGAGCGGTACGACTCGACGCCGTTGAGGATGACCCCAAGCACATTCACGGGGATGTTCTTCAAGGCCTCCAATCGCTCTCTTGCCACGTCTCTCCTGGTCTTGCCGGCCCGGATGACGATAGGCATGGCATCCACCTGCGTGCCCAGGACGATGGCGTCTGTGGCGGCATTCAGCGGCGGGCTGTCGAAGATGACCACATCGAAGCGGCGGCGCACCTCCTCGATGAAGCGCCGCATCTGCAGCGATCCCAGCAGCTCAGACGGGTTGGGGATGAGCGCGCCACAACTCACCAGCGAAAGGTTGGGGATGTGCGTCTCCGAGACGATTTCCGACAAGGTGGCCGTGCCGGAAAGGTAGTTGGTCAGCCCCGGCTCCTTGGGGCAGCCAAACGTGTTGTGCAGCACCCCTCGCCGCAAGTCGCCATCGACCAGCAGGGTATTGCTCTTCTGCTGGGCGATGATGATGGCCAGATTCGCTGTGGTGAACGACTTGCCCTCATTGGCCGCGATGCTGGTGATGACAAGGGCGCGGATCTTCCCCGCCTGCTTGGAAAAGAGCAGATTGGTACGCAATGCCCGATAAGCCTCGCCGATCGGCGTGGGCGAATAGTCGTGCGTCACTAAGAGCCTGTCCACCAAACGCGCCCGCTGTGAGTCGTCGTACTCACTGAGGTCTCGAAAGTCCAGCACCGGCACCGCGCCCAGGACCTGCAGCCGCAAGTGGGCACGCACGTCCTCGGGGGTACGAAGCGTCTTGTCCGCCAGCTCCAGGATGGCGGCAACTAAACAGCCCAAGAGCAGGCCCAGGATGCCGCCCAAGAGCAGAATCTTCTTGCGGCCCATGGAGATGGGCTTTGTTGGCACCGTTGCCCGATCCAAGAATCCTATCTTCTGTGCTTCCACCGACTGGGCAATGCGTTCTTCTTCTACAAGGCGCACCAGTTCGTTGTACAGGCGGGCGTCTGCGTCCGCCTGCCGCTGCAGTTCTGCGAACTGGTCCATAATCACCGGCGCGACCGCCTTCTGGGAGCGGAACTGAGCAAGAGCCCGAACCACCTCTTGCTCCTGCTCGCTTAGAGTGTTCAGGTAGGCGCGCGCGGCGGCAGCAATCGTCTGGTATTCCCGGATTATCTTATCGTTCAACTCCCGATATTGCGGATGCGCATCGGTGAGGCCACGTCCAACGACCGTCGTCTGCCACTGCCGTTCTAAGTGGCCCAGGCGCTGCATGGCAAGCTGCACTTCGGGAACGGTGGCCAACCCTTCGGTCTGCGCCAAGGCCTGAATGACGAAACGGCCGGTCTGCTCACGCCGCTCTGGCGAAAAGTCCGTGCCCAGCTCGTCGATGAGCATGCGCAACGCCTTCTTGCGGTCGGTGAGGGCACGCTGCTGGGCCTCCAGGCGAACAAGGGCCTCACTCTGGCCGACATTGCCCGCCGCTTCCACGAAGGGGTAACGCTGCTTGAACCTGCGCAGCTCCTCCGCGCTGGCCCGGTATTTCTCTTCTGCAACGCGCATCCTCCCTTCCAGCACGCTGAGCGTGCGCAGGCCATCGCGCCGCTGCATGTTTCTGGCCTCTTCGATGTAGATTTCCGCCACGTAGTTGACCATGTTGGCCGCGCGTACCGGGTCGGTGTCCGTCACGATAAGGGCAACCACATCAGGCGGGTTGCGGAAGATGGTCTTGACGCGGGATTGCAAGAAGCTTGCGGCGCTCTGCACGCTTCGCACCCTAAAGGGAATGCTCATGGGCGGGGCATAGACTTCAGCCTGCAAGCGATAGGTAAAACCGTTCACCGTGCGCGCGCTGTCGAGGATCTGGCGGGCTGGCCCACTGTCGATCACCCGGCTGCCTTGGGCCTCCACATGCTTCAGGGAATACCGTCCCTGCTCGTCGAACTCCAGCACATAGGAACCCTGGACCGGCTCCGGCGCGGCGCGGAACTCGGCAAAAACCTGCCCCGGGGCCTGACTGCGGAAGGCTCCTTGGAGCTCGACGATAAGCCCAAACTGGGCCGCGGCCCGCTCGGCGAAAGAGCGTGTGCCCAGCTCCCAGACGTGCGCGCGGTCGAGGGCGGCTTCCTTGTTGCGCCCTTCATAGCCACGCACCCAAATGCGGGCCATGGCACTGTACACCGGCACCGTCTTCTTGGCCCGATAGCCGGCAACGGCCAAGGCGAAAAGCGCCACCCCCAGGACGACCCACTTGCGGCGGATGATGCCGCGCAGCAGACGGCCGAGGTTGAATTGGACCCGTGGCGCCTCTTCCTCGAGCAGCAAACTCTCTATGTTGGGTAGACCCCCCTCTGAAGGCACACCCATATCAACCCCACCTCTTGATGGAGACGTAGAGCGAGATCAAAGAGACGATGAACTGAAAGTAGTAGACAAAGTCGCGGAAGGTGAGGCGCGGCACGCGCGGCGCATAGATGACGTCACCACTCCTCACGCCGATTTCCGCTAAGGACGAACCGCGTTCCCAGCTGGTCAGGAGGCTCTTTTTCACGGTGCGGCCGCCACGCCGCAGCTGCAAGCGCTGCAGGTCACACTCAGGCCCTGGCCCACCAGCCCGCTCGATGACACTCCAGAGAGCTTCCATGGGGTCCACGCGATACGAACCCGGTTGCCGAAAATGACCAAGGAGAGTCACCCGCACCAGCGGCGTCACCGTGATGATCGGGTCTCGGGTGTACGGGCGCAGCTTTTCGCGCAGCAGCTCCACCAGCCCGTCCGGCGTGATTCCCACGACCTTGAGCTTACCGAAGATGGGGAGTGTTATGTACCCCTCGCCGTCAATCACATACTCGTTGCTGAACTTGGTGGCAAAAGTTTGTAGTTCGGCCCGCTCCCAGCTTTCCCAAATGAGGATTCGCACCCCGTCGCCGTAGCCGAAGGGCGGTGCGCCGCTGCCTGCGGGCACCTCTTGCCCAGACAAGGGGGGCGCCCACCACAACAAAAAGGCCACAGCCAACATGACTGGGCCAAGCATGCCTTGAGGCCCGCCCCAGGTGCCTGTCGCTCGCGCTTCACTGTTTCGCTGTGCCACCATGAGTTCCCTCATCACCGCGAGCGGTAAAATCGATACCGCTTCTCCTTGGTATCCAAGTTGAGCCTCTTCAACAGTGCCCGCACCTTGAAGTAGTTCATGCGGGTGTAACCAAAACGAGGGGAGTTCAGGGCACGCATCACTCCCCAAGCTCCGTTGTTCGGGTTCTCGAGGACGATCTTCCGCACCTTCTCGGTGAGC
Source organism: candidate division KSB1 bacterium (assembly GCA_024655945.1). Taxonomy (NCBI): domain Bacteria; kingdom Pseudomonadati; species Candidatus Zhuqueibacterota bacterium. Next base: position 67,435 of record JANLFK010000007.1, on the reverse strand, counting down.
GGCAGGTCGATAGCCTCAGCGGGTCGACCGTAGGAAGCTGGCTCCCCAACTCCCCCCGGTGCAGCCTGTAGTGTGGCCGGCGCGGCTCTGCTCGCAGCTGGCTGCTGCAGGCGCACTGCCGGCTGCATGTCAAAGTCCAAGGACGGCACCACCTGCCGGCGAGCGCTCTTCGACAGATCGTACCCGGCGCACACGTCAAAGTCATCGATGGCCTCCTCGAGGCTTTCGTAGGAGGCGAGGATGCGATTGAACTCCAGCATCTCGAACACCTCGCGCACCTCGGGGGTCATGTGCACAATCTTCAGGTCGCCGCCGCTCTCGCGAATGCTGCGTATCTCACCGACAAACACGCCCCAGCCAGCACTACTGATGTAGTTGACCGCACTGAGGTCGACCACGATCTGATAGTGCTCTTCTTGCAGAAGCCTGGTCACGGCCTTGTGCAGGTCCGGAGCAGTGGTGGCGTCCACGTACCCCTTGACGCGCAGCAGAGTGACCGTGCCCGCCGCGCCCACCTGTGATGTCCGAAGCTGAATACCCTCCATGAATGCCTTACGGTATGGGTCGCAATGCGGCTACTGTCGGACTATTCCCGTTCGCAACTATGGTGCCAGTTCGCGGGCCCCGCGGCAGCGGCGCTCCGGTGCAGGAAAACAAGGCATTACTGCCTTCTGCGCGCAGTCTCCGACCTGATCTTGTTGCAGGGATGTCGTCTGCGGAAACACGCTGTCCCAGCCTGCAACAGCCGACGCTACTTCCTTCTGCTCGCCTCCAGCTTGGCATACAGCTTGACGTACTTGGTCGCGGAGTTCTTCCAGCTAAAGTTGCTGCGCATGGCGCTCCTCACCAGGCGCAGCCAGGTCTTTTGATCTAAAAACACGGCCAGGGCTCTTTCCACCGCGTGCAGCATGGCAGCAGCGCTGTACTCCGTGAAGACAAAACCATTGCCCGTGCCTCCCCGTGGGTCAAAGTCGACAATCGTGTCGGCCAGCCCGCCGCTCGCCCGCACAATGGGGATCGTGCCATAGACCAAGCTGTACATCTGGTTCAGTCCACATGGCTCGTACCGGGACGGCATGAGGAACATGTCAGCCCCAGCTTCGATCTGGTGGGCAAGGGCGTTGTCAAAGCGGAGATTGACGGAGACCTTCTTCGGATTGCGCCTGGCAAACCCGGCCAAGAGTTTGTGGTATTTCCGGTCGCCAGTTCCGAGGATGACAAGTTGGACGTCCATCTTCATTAGCGCAGGGAGCGCCTCTGCCACTAAGTCGAATCCTTTTTGGTCGGCGAGACGGGAGATCATCCCGATCACCGGGACCTCGGGGCGATACGGCAAGCCCAGGACCTCAACCAGCGCCTTCTTGTTCTCGGCTTTGCCCGCAAGATCAGTGGCAGCGTAGGTCCTGGCGATCAGCGGATCGGTCTTGGGGTTCCAGACCGTGTCGTCGATGCCATTGAGGATGCCGTACAACACATCACGCCGCGCGCGCAGCACCTCCTGCAGGCCGCAGCCCATCTCCGGATCGGAAGTGATCTCTTCAGCATAACGCTCGCTCACCGTGGAAATGGCGTCGGCAAACACGATGCCGGCCTTCATGAAGCTCAACTTTCCGTAGAACTCTACGCCACCCGGGTCGCGGAAGAGCTCCGCCGGCAGACCAGTGAGGGCAAACTTGGCCTTTGGAAAGACGCCCTGGTAGGCCAAGTTATGGATGGTAAAGAGCGTGGAAGTCCTGGCGAAGAGGCGCTCGTGGCTGTAGGTGGTCTTGAGTAGAACTGGAATGAGTCCGGTGTGCCAGTCGTTGCAGTGAATCACATGCGGCTGCCAGTGGAGGAGCTTCACCGTCTCCAAGACACCCTTGCAGAAGAAAGTGAAGCGCTCTGCGTTATCAGGCCAGTCCTTGCCGGTCTTGGGGTCCGTGTAAAGTTCCTGCCGGCCGAAGAGGGGCGGATAGTCCAGGAAGTAAACCTGGACCTTCGTCTCCGGGATGAACGCCGACTTGACGCTGCCGACCAGTTTCTCGCCGCCCAGGTCGACAGCTATCTCCCTGAGGCGAATGACCTCACGCAGCACATACTTGCGCTCGTTGATCGAGCCGTACTTGGGCATCATCACGCGGATGTCATGGCCGAGGTCTTGCAACGCCTTGGGCAGAGCGGCAGCCACATCGGCAAGTCCGCCCGTCTTGGCAAAGGGCGCAACTTCTGAGGCAACGTACAGTATCTTCAGCGGCGATCTCATTGCATCCTCACGCGTCAGTTGCATACCCAACCCATTATTCCATACGGCAAGAATCGACCTGTGAAGATACGAAAATTCCCCGCCAAAATCAATGAGAAAAAAGCCCTTAGCCCATGGTCAAGGGATACCTTTCTCTTGCCCACTCTCCTTTTCCAGCAGGGCCACTGCCTCGACATGCCAGGTCTGGGGGAACATGTCTACCGGCGTCACCTCCCGCAGGCGATAGCCGCCTTGGCACAGCACTCCCAGGTCGCGCGCCAAAGTTGCCGGATTGCATGACACGTACACAATCCGCCGCGGGGCCATCTCGGCGAGCACTTCCAGCACCCGCGGATGCACTCCGGCACGGGGCGGGTCGACCACCACGACCTCCGTCCGGATATTTCCTGCCTCGGCCGCCATCTTCTCCAAAGAAGTGCGCACGTCGCCGCTCACGAAATGGCAGTTGCCAATGGCGTTGCGTGCGCAATTGCGTCTGGCGTCCGCCACGGCCTCCCCGGCCAGCTCAAAGCCCCATACCTCGCGCGCCTTCTCCGCCAAAAAGATGCTGATGGTGCCCGTGCCACAGTAGAGGTCGAACACCACCTCGTCGCCGCGCAGGCTGGCGTATCGCCGCACCACTTCGTACAGGCGGAGGGCTTGCTGCGGGTTGGATTGGAAAAAGGAGTTGGCAGAGATTTCAAACCGATACCGTCCGAGCTGCTCCTCGATGGCAGGCTGTCCGGCGAGAACGACTTGTTGCTCTCCGTACGCCACGTTCGCCGGCGAGGTGGAGACGGTTGCCACGACGCTCACAATGGCGGGGAATCGCTCTCTCAATCCGACGGAAAGGGTTTTCAGCGCGGTTTCATCGAACGCAGAGGTCACTATGTTGACCATCACCTGCCCGGTCTGCTTTCCCTCGCGAATGACCGCGTGTCGCCAGAACCCCTGGCGGCTTGCCGCCGAGTAGGCCGGAAGGCCCGAGCGTCGCGCAATCTGCCGGATTTCCGCCAAAATCTGGTTGCTCACAGGTGACAGCAAATGGCACTCGCTCACGTCCACTACTGCGTCGAAGCGCCCACGGGGGTGGAGGCCAAGGTACAGCCCCGCCTCACGGTTGCCTTCCTGGCTCAAGCGGGCAGCAGGCACCCACGCGCGGTCGGAAAAGGCAAATTCCATCTTGTTGCGGTAGAAAAACTGCTGTGGGCTGAGCAACGCGGGGGTCACCGGCGGCGACTGGATGCCGCCTAGGCGCTCGAGGCAGTCAACCACGTGCTGGCGCTTCACCTCGAGCTGGGCACCGTAGCGGAGGTGCTGCAATTGGCAGCCGCCACAGTCCGGAAAGTGAAGACAACGTGGTGCGGTTGCCAGAGGCGATTGCCGCACCACCTCGACGATGCGCGCCTCAGCAAACGTGCGCTTGCGGCGCGTGATGTGCACCCGGACAATCTGCTCTGGCAGGCCCCCCTCCACAAAGACGACCAGGTCGTTAACCCTTGCCACGCCTTTGCCACCGAAGGCAAGAGAAAGAACCTGCACCTCTATTTCCGCGCCCTTTTCCAGGCTCATTGGCTGTGCGCTCACTTTGTTTCCCTCGAGCAAAAAGAAGAGCCGGCGGCGTGCCGAGCCGGCTCCGAGACTGCTCCTCTGCTCAGCACCGTGTCAGCGTACGACATACCCGACGAGGCGGCGCGCGCCCACGTAGTGCTGGCGAAAATAGCTCTCGTCAAGTTCAGAGATTATCACCCCCTTAGTCGGGCTGGCATGGACAAAGCGCCCCTTTGCCACGTAGATGCCGACATGGGCAACCTCACCCACCCCGGCTGCCTCGAAGAAGACCAAGTCTGAAAAACGCAGGGAGTCCCGCTCCACTGGCTCGCCGATCCGGTACATGCCCTCTGCGGAGCGCGGCAGGGTCAACCCCCAGGCGCGACGGAACACGGCGTAAACAAAGCCTGAGCAGTCGGTCCCTTCGGGCGAGGACCCTCCCCACACGTAGGGGGCATTGAGGAAGGCCTTGATCTCTTCTGCCAAGGCAAGGATCTGCTCATCGGTCAATCCAGTCCAGGTGCGCCGCTGACGGGAAGGGCCACCGCGCCGCGGTTCACCCACAGAGTCGACGCCTCCGTCACGGCCAACTCCAGCGGAAGCGTCAGCGCCCGGGCATTTTCCAGCAAACCCCGCCTGCTCATTGCCTCCGCCGAAGGGGCGAGGCGTTGGATGCAAATAACTGCAGCCACTCAAGACCACCAGAGCCATCCAGACGACGCACCGAAACTTCATCCTCTCTCCACTACTGGCAGCGTGAAATGTGCGTGGGGGAGCACCGCCAATTTCGCCCCGGGCGGCAGTTCAGACAGGGCCTGTTCCACCGCCACTTGGGCAGAGGGCTCCACGCGAATGCCCATGGCCGAGGGGGCTGCTGGCGGGAGCATTCCCACCACCGTCACCCTGATCCGGCGCAGCAGTTCGCGCAATCCAAGGGCAGTGGTGCCGAACGAACGGTAATCCTGTCGGAGCTTGCTGGCCAGCTCGTGCGGCGTGGAGGTGGCGAAAAAGTCTAAGAAATGCTCGCAGCCGAGTCCTGCGCGGCACTCGGCAATCAGGAGGAGATGGCCACCGTCGCTGACCAGCAGCGCAGCGTTCCGCACGGCGCGAAAGCTCTTGACAAAGTCGTCGTCGAAGGGCGCCCCCCCGCAGCTGGCAATGACCAGAGGCACACGTTGCGCCACAGGTACCTTGTAGAAGCTATCGGCTAGCTGACGCGCCCTCTCCCAACTGGGCGCCAGCGCTCCTGCGCACGCCTGTCGTACCCTGCCATGCGCGTCCACGATCAGGTGCAAGGCAAAGTCCACCTGCACGAACTTCGTGGAGTCCACGATGTCCTGGTAAATGGGGTTACCCGCTGCGACCCCTGGGGCACAGGTGGCCACCAGTCCACCACGCGTCACATCCACCCCCAGTGCGTGGCAGCGCAGCACAGTCTCCAGCCCAGCGCACCCGGGATTTAGCAGCTTCGGGCCGCCCGCATAGCCGGTCAGCGGGTGGTGGCTGGTGCCTCCTGCCACGAGTAGCCGCTCTGCCTTCACCACGTACTTGTGGAGCCACACCGGCGTGCCATTGACCGTCTCCCCAAGGCGCACAAGGTCCGCGAGCTGCCGGCAGTCGTGGTCAACAGTGCGCACACGCCGGTAGAGCTCCGGACCCACCACCTCCTGCCGCTCGGATTCGACCTGCAGCCCATGGCTCCCGGTGGCAAACAGGACGGTGATATCCCGATCGTGAATGCCCTTGCGGTTGAGGAGATCGATCAACAGGGGGAGGAAAACACGGGCACCGCAGCGCCGGGAGGCATCGGGAATGACGATCGTCGTGCGCTCTCCGCGCCGCACCAGTCGTTCCAAGGGTGGGGCACCCAGCGGCTTGCTCAACGCCGCCTTGATGGTGTCCTCTTCGGCAGCAGGGAGGTCGTCCCCAATATCCACCACTGCCAGCACCCGCTCGTCGGGGAGCTCTACTGTGAGGGATGATCGTCCATAGGCCAGTCTCAGCTGCATGACTCCTGCCGCGTTAGTCACTCCGGCCAGTTAGGGGATAGAAAATAACGGAAAAAATCCTCATTGTCAACCGCTTTTTGGCGTGGCCCACGGGTAGCAAAAGCCTTGCTTGTTTCGCGGTTTTTGCCTACTTTTCCACAAAACGTGGATTAGTCACGACCCCAGGTAAGAAACGGTGATTGCGCTCGTGGCGCTGACTGCTCTACTTGTCTACGCGGCCGTGGTCTGCCGCCTCCTGCACGGTCTGCGCGCGTTGCGTCCGCAGGTTCATGCCGCCCGCCCGCGGGTCTCCGTGGTCTGCGCAGCCAGAAATGAGGCCCATAACCTGGACGCCTTGCTTTCTTGCCTCATGGCGCAGTCGTACCCGCCGGAACTCCTGGAGGTCGTGATAGTCGACGATCGCTCCAGTGACGGGAGCGCCGCGCTTCTGGCTCGTTGGCGTGCAGCTCACCCTCGCGTCAAGGTCGTGCACCTAGAGGAGCTGGGACCAGGGATCGGCGCTAAGAAGAACGCCTTGGCGCACGGCATTGCCGCCGCAACCGGCGAGATCCTGCTGCTCACTGACGCGGACTGCCGGCCCTCGCCCCGCTGGGCAGAGGAGATGGTAGGACACTTTGCTGCCGAGGTGGGCCTGGTGGCGGGCTTTGCCCCGCTCTTGGGTGAGGGCGTGCTGGCAGGGGTTGTGGCGGTCGACACTTTAGCCTCGGCGCTCGTCGCTGCCGGAGGAGTCGGGCTACATCGGCCCACGACTTGCACCGGGCGCAACCTCGCCTTTCGGCGCCAGGCATATGCAGAGGTCGAGGGCTACCAAAAGTTCATGTACGCCGTGTCTGGCGACGACGACCTGCTTCTTCATCAGGTGAGCCAACGGACCGACTGGCAGGTGCAGTATGCCGTCTCACCGGCCACGTTCGTGCCCAGCGCGGCGCCGAGAACTCTCCGGCAATTGCTCGCTCAGCGCCGGCGTCACCTTTCGGCAGGGCGCTACTACCCTGCGGGTGTGAAGGCGAGGTACGCACTGCTTCACCTGTGCAACCTCTGCCTGTTCGTCGCCCCAGTTTGGGCGGCGCTGGGCGGCTCTGGGCTGCCACTCTGCAGCCTCTTGCTCTGTGCAAAAGTTGCCGTTGACCTGAAAGCGTTGCTTCTGGCCGGGCGCGCCTTCGCGCAGAGATTCTCTTGGTGGGCGTTTTGTTTATGGGAAATGTACTTTGTGCTGACAAATGTCCTTCTGGGGCCGCTGAGTTGGCTGGGGAGAATCCGTTGGCGCGAGTGACCGTCCCTGGCCGGGGCGTCTGGCCCGAGGCGCTGGAGCACGTGCTCCCAGACCCCAGGCACCCCAACTTTCTGCGCTGGCGGGCCTACCACGAGAGCGGGCGTTGGCGGGGTGAGCTGGTAGAAAACATGCTTGGCCCCTTGCTGCCGCCGCATGCTGTGGTGTTGGACATTGGCTGCGGCACCGGCGGCGCCAGCGTAGCGTTGGCGGCCAAGGGGGCCACCGTCCTCGCCGTGGAGGTGGATGTGGCCCGCCTCAAGGCCACACGGGCATTGGCGGCCGCCGCAGGTGTGCCCGTCCGGCTCGTGCTCGCGGACGGCTGCGCCTTGCCATGCTGCGAACAGACGTGCCACGCTGTGGTCCTGCAGGATGTGCTCGAACACGTAGTGTCGCCGGAGCGACTCCTGCGCGAAGCGGCGCGTGTACTCAGGCCAGGAGGCGTGGCCTTTGTGTCGACGCCGAATCGTTGCTCGCCCTTCAACGCGCTTGCCGACCCCCACTGGGGATTGCCTGGCGTGGCCGTGCTGCCACGGCGGCTGGTCGAGCGGTTCATGAAGGCGCGAGGAGGCGCAGCGGCGCCCCTTCCGGCACCAGCATTGCTATCCCTGCGTCGTCTGCGGCGGCTCATGGAGATGGCCGGACTGGTCATGTCGTTTGCCAATCGTGCTGCAGCGCGCCACATCGCCGCAGAGCCACGCGCTGCGTTCTGTGCGCCTTTTCACCTTCGCATGGCGGCATGGGTACGTAGACTCAAGCTCCTCAAGTGGCTCCCGGGCATCGTCAACGACCGCCTGGGCCTGTTCAATTGGTGGCTCAACCCAAATTGGTACATCATGGCTGAGAAGAGATGAAGGAAGTCGTCCCGCGCAACCTGCTGCGTGCCCTGTCGCCATGGCGTGTGTACAACGTGGCGCTGGCCACGGGCTCCTACGTAGCCTCGCTGGCCGGCCGGCGACCTCTGGTCTGGGCAGAGCCCGCCATCCTCATGGTGGAACCCACCAACCGCTGCAACCTGCGCTGCCCGCAGTGCCACACCGGCTCAGGGAGAATCAATCGTCCCTATGCCCGCTTGTCACCGCAACAGTTTCGGGCCATAATCGACGAGCTCGGGGAGAGCCTCGTCTACCTGCTCCTTTTCAACCAGGGCGAGCCGTACCTGCACCCGGAGTTTTTGGATCTGGTCGAGTATGCCAAGAGCCGCCGCATCTACGTGACCACCAGCACCAACGGCCACTTCTTTGATGCCCCCCAGGTGGTGGAGCGTACGGTCACATCCGGCCTGGACACCCTCGTCGTATCCCTGGACGGGGCAGACAAAGAGACCTACCTGAGGTACCGTTGCGGAGGTGACTTTGAAAAGGTCACCCAAGGCGTTAGGAACATCGTCGCCGCTCGCAGGCGGCTCAAGTCGCCGACTCCCTTGGTGTTCGTGCAGTTCCTCCTGCTGCGGCACAACGAACACCAGCTGCAGGAGATTTGCTCCTTAGCTAAGGAGCTGGGTGCCGACCGTGTCTTGCTCAAGACTGCGCAGGTAGAGACCCCAGCCGAAGCAGAGCAGTTCCTCCCTCGCCAAGAACGTTACCGGCGCTACCGCATCGACCAGGGGCGCCTCCTCATCAAGGGGAGCCGCAGATTGCCGTGCCGCCGTCCCTGGTTCAGCACGGTGGTGAACAGCGATGGCAGAGTTTCGCCCTGTTGCTTTGACAAGGATGGCCGCTACGCGGTGGGCAATATTGCCGAGGCGCCATTGCGCGCCATCTGGCGTTCGCCTGAGTACAATGACTTTCGTGAACGGATCTTGCATGGAGAAGACATCGACATCTGCCGCACTTGCACGGAGGGGACGCGCGTTTTTGTCTAGACGGCGAGTGCTTTTCATCGCCAAGCTTCTGGTCGCCCTCTTGGTGATGACCGTATTGGTCCGGCGCATCCAACCGGTGCGCATTGGGCAGGCGCTGGGCAATGCACGCCTGGGCTATTTTGGGGTAGCTCTGGCTCTGTCTGTGCTCAATCTCTACCTCCAGTTCTGCAAATGGCGTTACCTGGTGCGCCTCATCAAGCCTGAGGTGTCGCTGCGTGAACTGCTCGCCTCCCTTTTTGCCGGGTTCACCTTGGGCTTCATCACCCCAGGCCGGGTGGGGGAGTTCGGCCGCGTGGTCTTTGTAAAGGATCGACCATGGGTCACCCTGTTGGGCTTTGCCTTGTTGGACAAGCTGTACGCTGCCGCGATTCTCTACCTGGGAGGGACCGCGAGTCTGCTGCTGTTTCTGGCTGCACGCCTGCGGCAGCCGCTGGTGCTGTGGCCACTGGTGCTCTTTGCGGCGGTGGTGCTCTTTTTGCTGTACTACTTTGTCTTCCACCCGGAGGCCATGCGCACGCTGCTGTACAGCATCAACATCACCTTGCCGTTTCGGGAGAAGATCAAACAGCTCATTGCCACATTTGACTACTTCGGGCGCAGGCAGGCGTGGGTTCTGTTGGGTCTGTGCGCTGGTTTCTACGTGGTCTACATCGCGCAGTTTTGCATTCTGACGCTGGCGTTTGAGCCTGTACGGGTGTTGGCAGGGGTGCAGGCCGCCACCGCCACGCTCTTTGTCAAGACCCTCGTGCCCATCTCTTTAGGCGATCTTGGCGTGCGTGAGCGCGCGGCGGTGGAGTTTTTCTCGTACGTCCACGTGCAAGACACCACTGCCTTCAATGCCTCGCTTATGCTCTTTGTTATCAACGTGCTGCTTCCCAGTCTTTTCGGGTTAGGATTCATCCTGCGCGAGAAGCTATCCAACGGCGGTCTTGGCAGTTCGTGAGGAGCGCCGCGGGCCCGAACCTCCGGGAGGTTCTTGCGGGCCCGCCAGCAGACATTGGGCCACGTTGGCGTAGTCGGCCAACCTCCCGGAGGTGTGGGCGGCGGGGGCGGACCTCTCGCAGTTCTTGGGGCGGTGGTGTACCCCACGAGGGGCGTTGAGACAATACGGAGGTTTTCCACATGCCTGTCCGCCACGGAGTCTTTGCACCAGGGAACTATTACCATCTCTACAACCGCGGCGTCAGCCGCCAGAACATCTTCTTTTCCGACGAAAACTTCCTGTTCTGTACCAGGCTCATAGAAAAGTACGCCCGCGCCCATCTCATCGCCGTCATCGCCTACTGCCTCATGCCGAACCACTACCACCTCCTCGTGCGTCAGGACGGGCAAGCAGCCGTCTCGCGTTTCATCAGCGTGGTCTTCAACACCTACGTCCAGGCTGTTAATCGACAACTCGGGCGTTCCGGAACGCTCTTTCAGGGGAGATTCCTCCACGTGCAAGTCGAAAGGGAGGAATACCTCGTCCATCTCTGTCGCTACATCCACCTGAACCCGGTGGTTGCCGGCCTCGTCAGGAACCCCGAGGACTGGGCCTTTTCCAACTACCTGGAGTGCGTAGGTAACGGGAGGGCACCTTGCAGGACCGGGCCTTTATCGCTTACTACTTCCCGCGTCCGGAGGACTATGAGCGGTTTGTGAAGGAGTACCCAGTTGACAAAGCGGCTCGCGACGGAGTCCGGCGGTATTTCATCGACTGAACTCTTCTTGGAGGTTCTGGGGGCGCGTGGGAAGCTCCGGGAGGCTCTCGCAGGCTCGCCAGGAGACACTGCGCGAAGTTGACGTGGTGGAGCAACCTCCACGAGGTTTTCGGTGACGCAAGGGAGAAACCTCCGGGAGGTTCTTGTGGGCTCGCCAGCAGGGATTGGGCCACGTTGGCGTGGTCGGCCAACCTCCCGGAGGTGTAAGCTGCAGGGACTTTGGGGGGAGGCCCGACCTCCGGGAGGTTCTTGCGAGCCCGGTAGGGGACATCAGGCCAAGCTGGCGTGGTGGGCCAACCTCCCGGAGGTTTTGGAGAGAGGCCGGAGACGTTAGAGGGATCGCTCGAACATGTACCGCATACCCTGGATACTCAACAAGGTCATCCCGTGGGTCACGTGGCGCGGACCGCATCGCGAGGAAGTCTACCTCACCTTCGACGACGGCCCTGACCCAGAAGGCACCCCGCTGGTTCTCGAGCTTCTGGCCGCCCATGGCTGTCAGGCGACCTTCTTCGTCACCGGCCAGAGGGCGGCTGCCTATCCGGATCTGGTGCGGCGCGTAGTCCGCGCCGGCCATGGCCTGGGCACCCACTCCTTCGACCACGCCCGGCTGTCGCGGCTCAGCTTTGGCGCCATCCGCCGGGACCTGTCGCGCACCGACGAGGCGGTGGCGTTGGCCGCGGGCTGGGCGCCCCGCTGCCTTCGCCCGCCGTACGGCTCCCTCAGTCTGACTCTGGTCAAAGCAGCCTCGGCTGCCGACAAGCGCATCGTCCTCTGGACCATAAGCGCCGGCGACTACCGCCCCGACGCTGATCCGGAGCGCATGGCCCGCTGGCTCCTCCGCCACATGCGCGGCGGCGACATCGTGCTTCTGCATGACGGCCTCCCCCATGCCGCACGCACGGCACATGTGTTGGCACTCTTGCTCCCCCAACTGCCAGCCCTTGGCCTGCGGGCCAGGGCGCTGCCCATGGCTCTTCCCCCGGCTCCAGCTCCGGCTGCGTAAACGACCGGCCACGGTTTGTGAAAGGCGGCTGCCGCCGCATGGCGTCGCGCCGATGGGCCCCTTTGGGTTGCGGCACAGGGAAGTCTCCTCTCCTCGGGGCGAGGAGGAAACCTGCCCTGGAGCGACTGGCAAGAGTCCGGGGCGATCCCACGGCAGCCGCAGGCCCTGTCTTCAGTCCGGCCGGTTTGTGCCGGCGCTGCCGCCCCATCGCTCTCCTCTCCGCGACGCTCCTCGCCATTTCTCCGCCTGTTCCAGCACCTTGGCAAAAAAGGCCTTGAATTTTGCCTGCGATTTGCTAAATTGTTGCACAGCCCTGCACTCCACAAAGGACCAAGGGCACTGCCGGACCAGAACTGTGCGAGGGAGTCGCGTGTCCAAAGCCACATGTCTGCTCGTGACCGGAACGATCCTACTGTGCGGTGTCCTCCCCGTCGCCGGCCAGTCGGTCAACCTGCCGTTGGACCATTGGGCCTATCGCCTTCTCGAACGTTTGGAGACCAAAGGCCTGGTCAGGGAAGTTGGCCTGCGGGCGCTGCCCCTGTCCCGCCAGCAGGTGGCAGAGCTCATCGCCGCTGCCGATCGAGCGCTCCGGGACCATCCTTCCGCCTTCAGTCGTAGCGAACGCGCGCTCCTGGAGCAGCTGAAGGGCGAGTTTTGCGATGACCCGCCGGTCGCCGGGCTCGAGGTGCAGCCGCGCTATCGCGAGCGGCATCTTTTGCGCTGGCAAGAAGGGGAAAGCTACGCCTTTGTCGACGCGCTCTTCGCCCAGGCAGTGGATGCCCATGCTGCGGACACCATGGCCACAGGGGAGCGGCAATGGCGCACCATGGCCGGCACGATCGTGCGCGGCGCCATCGAGGGCAAGCTCGGCTTTTACTTAGACGCGCGCAACACCATGCGCCGCGGGGGCAAGGTGCCCGAGGAGAGCTTTGACCCACGGCACGGCCTGCCAGTGGTTACCTCCGGGAGGAATGTCTATTCCGACCAGGCGGAGGCCTATGCGGCGGTGCAGTTCTGGCGAGTCCATCTCCAGGCAGGGCGCATGCAGGCGCACTGGGGTCCTGGGTGGCGGGGTGGACTCCTCCTTTCGCGCAACGCCCCTCTGTTCGACGCCTTTCGCCTGACCGTGCCGTTCAAGCGCTTTTCCTTTTCGGCATTGCACGCGTTTCTCACCGGACTGGGCAGGCCACGCTACCTGGCAGGGCATCGCCTGGAGGTGCGCCTGGCCGATTGGCTGATGTTGGCCGGCACCGAGAGCGTGCTCTACGGCCGCAGGGACGTCGAGTTCAGCTACCTCAACCCGCTCATGCCTTACCACGTGGCTGAACATCACCTCGGAGATCGGGACAACAACATGATGAGCTTCGACGTGGTGGCATTTCCCCTGCGCAACGTGAAGGCCTATGCCGAACTCCTGTTGGACGACATGACCCTGACCAAGAACCCGCTGCGCTACTACGGCGACAAGTTCGGCTTCACTCTCGGCGGCCATTGGGTGGCGCCTATTGGCCTGCAGGAGGCCGCCCTGCGCGCGGAGTACACGCGCATCGAGCCGTTTGTGTACACGCACTATGACTCGCTCAACGTCTACCTGCACTACGACCGCATCATCGGCCATTGGTTAGGCCCGGACGCCGACTGTTTAACCTTAGCAGCGGAGTACCAGTGGAGCCGGGATATTTTCACGCAACTCTGGGCGCAATGGCGGCGCCACGGCAAGGGGGATGTGTGGACTCCGTATCCGGAAGACGGCTCGGAGCGAAAGAGCTTTCTGGCCGGCACCGTGGAGTCGGCCACCACCTGGGGCGCGCAGGTCAGCGACCAGGTGCGCAAGGACATCTTTGTGAGCTTCGCTTACGTGCACACGGCGCTGCGCAACCGGGCTCATGTGGCTGGAGCGCGCGGTTTCGAGCGGCAGGCGAGCATCCAGGTGGCGGTCAACTATTAGGAGGCCCGCTGCGTGGCAGGAACGGTCTTCTCCATCGCCCTGATTGCCCTGGGAGGGGTGTTTGCCCTTTTCCTGCTGGGGCTGCTTGTCGGGCTGTTGCGGAAGGAGGGAGCGCGCTGCCAGGATCGGCCGACGGTGTCGGTGGTAGTGGCCGCGCGGAACGAGGAGCGGCAGATCGGCCGCTGCGCGGCAGCCTTGTTGGCGCAGGACTATCCCCGCCATAGGCTGCAGATCGTCATCGTGGACGACCGCTCGGATGACGCAACGGCCGCCATAGTGGAGAGGATGGCGGCGGGCCAGGAGCATCTCGAGCTGGTGCGCCTCAGCTCGTGCCCGAGCAACTGGTCGCCGAAGAAACACGCCATTGCGGCGGGTGTCGCACGTTGTCGGGGGGAGGTCATTCTCTGCACCGATGCCGACTGCGTGCCGCCTCCAGGTTGGGTATCAGGGATGGTGTCCTACTTCACGCCGGGTGTCGGCCTGGTGGCAGGGTTTTCGCCGGGCAGCTGGGGGCCGCGCTCGCGGCTTCTCCTGCGCCTCATGGAGATGGACGATTTGGCCTTAGCCTGCGTGGCCGCCGGAAGCATCGGCATCGGCGTGCCGCTCACCTGTAGCGGGGCCAATCTGGCCTACCGCAAGGAGGTCTACGAGGAGGTGGGCGGGTTCTCAGGTGTGGAGCACCTGCTCTCCGGCGACGACGATCTGTTCCTGCACAAGGTGCGGGCGACCTCTTGGCGTTGTCGCTATGCGCGCGATGCGGCGACCATCGTGCCCTCCGGCGGTCCGGAGAGCTTCCGGCAGTTCCGCCACCAGCGCACCAGGCACGCCTCCAAAGGCTTCTTCTATCCCGCCTGGCTAACCACGCTCCTCATCCTCATCTACTTGTTCCATTGCGGCCTGATGGCGGCGGTGCCCATGGCCCTGTTGGGCGTAATTGCCCCGCGCGTGGTGGCGCTCGCTTTTGCTACGGCCTTTGTGCCGGAATTCCTTTTGGTGGGCTACGGGGCCGCCCTTTTCCGGCGAAAGCGCCTGTGTCCCTACGTGCCATTGGCTGCGCTGCTCTACATTCCGTACGTCGTGGTCTTTGCCGTATGGGGCACCTTCGGCAAGTTTGCCTGGAAAGGAGCCGTGGCACATCGCGGCTACCGGGTCAACGAGGTCGAGGCATGACCGTCTGGTTCCCCCCTGTTCTCTGCGCGTTGACTGCCATCTATGTGGGCGTGGTGCTGTTCTTTCTGCTGGGCCTGTTCTTTCCCAGGCAAGGACTGAATAAGCGCCAGTATCGCGTGTCGGTGGTGATCGCTGCGCGCAACGAAGAGGGCACCATTGAGCCACTGCTGCAAGACTTGGTGCACCAGACTTACCCAAGGGATAAGTACGAGGTGATCGTGGTGGACGACGGCTCGGTGGACCGCACGGCAGAGATCGTGCAGCGCTACGTGCGAGCGTATCCCAACTTCCACTACTTGCGGCCGGAGGCTGGCGACGGCACGTTGAGCCCCAAGAAGCAGGCCTTGGCCACCGGCATTGCCCACAGTAGCGGCGAACTCATTTTGACCACCGATGCCGACTGCCGCGTGCGCTCTACCTGGATCGAAACGATGGTGTCCTACTTTTTGCCGCGCGTCGGCATGGTGCTGGGCTTTTCGCAGTTGGGCCGACCAGGCGAGCAGCGCAGTCTGTTTGAGCAGCTGCAGGCGGTGGACTTTCTGGCGCTCATGTCTGCGGCGGCAGGTTCGTGCAATCTGGGCTTTCCCCTGGCGGCCTCCGGGCAGAACTTGGCGTACCGTCGGTGCGTGTACGAGGAGGTTGGCGGCTTTCGGCACATTGGCCATCGCGTCTCCGGGGACGATGTGCTTCTGGTGCAGCTCGTGCGCGGTCGCACCCGCTGGCGGCTGCGTTTTGCGGCAACGCCCCGCGCCTACAATTCCAGCCTGCCCGAGCCCAACCTGCGGCGCTTTTTCCATCAGCGGGTAAGATGGGCTTCCAACGGCGCCTTCCAGACGAAACAGAACCTCATCTTCTTCGGCTCTCTGCTGAGCGTCTACCTGTTCAACCTCGCCCTGCTCGCCGGTGTGGCGCTCGTGCCGCTCCTGCCGGGGTTGGGAATGGCGGTAGCGGCCTCGTTTGCGGCCAAGGCGGTGGCTGAGCTCTCGCTCTTGGTGCGCGGTGCGCTCTTCTTTCACCGCCGCGACCTGCTGGTCTATTTTCCGCTTTGGACACTGTTGGAGGTCCCCTACGTGGTGGTCGTTGGGTTGGTGGGCACCTTTGGCAACTTCAGTTGGAAGGGACGAAAGATGAACAGTGCGCTCACCAGCCAGCAAGCCGACGAGCGGCCGGAACATGTGGAGGGTGGCTCCGTAACGGAAGAACCGGAGGGAGGGCCAGCCGTTGTCGATCAGGGGTAAAACCATGACGCTTTCGCTCACTTTGCTCTCCGTGCTCTGCTGCTGTTGGTCTGCGGGCGCGGGGGATGCGCAACCGGCCGACACCGAGCATGAAAGGCTCACCTACGAGATGCAGTATGGGGGCTTCCAGGTCGGGAGCTTTCGCACGGAAGTCTTGCCCGGGGAAAACGGCGCTCTTACGTTGCAAGCGACCATGCAGACCTCGCCCCTCTACCACAGGTTCTTCTGGGTGGACAATGTGTACCTGGCCCACTTAGACGCCGAGCTGCTGCTGCGCCGGCTCGTCAAGGAGATCCGTCAGAAGAATCTCTCCCACACCATGGACATCACCTTTGACCAAGAGGCAGGGGTGGCGCGCACCACGGACGGGCGCACCTGGGAGGCCCCGGCGGGGACGTACGACATCCTTTCCCTCGTCTACCACCTTCGCGCCTTCCCTCTGGCGCCAAAGGAAAAGCGCACTGACAGGCTCGACGGCGAGGGTCTGACCTGGGAAGTGATCGCCGAGAACATTGGCCAAGAGGAGGTGGAGACCCCAGCCGGCATGTGCCGTGCAGATAAGGTGCTGCTGCGCACCAAGAGCGCTTCTTCCCGGTGGCGGGCGTGGAAAACCGACATTCTCACTAACCGCCTTTCGGCAATGGGCTCCGGAGTGCTCATCTGGTTCAGCGCGGGAGGCACAAGAGTGCCCGTGCAGATGGTCTTTCGTGCCTCCCCCTTTGATCTGCGCATGAACCTTAAGAAGTGCGAAGGGGCATCACTCACCGGTGGGGAGCGCTGATGGTGGCTTTGGTAAGCCTACTGCTGCTAGTCGCCTCTGCCTATGTGGGCGCCGGGACAGTGCTGGCGCTGGCCGGCAGGCGCAGATATGAACGCTGCAGCAGGGAACTGCCGCGCGTCAGTATCGTGGTCGCCGCGCGCGACGAGGAGGCCAACCTGCCTCAGTGCTTGGCTTCCTTGGCAAGCTTAGACTATCCGCAGGAGAGAATGGAGATCATCCTGGTGGACCACGCCAGTCGCGACCGCAGCGGGGAGCTTCTTGCTGACTTCTGCGCGCGGCACCGCCACGCCCATCTGGTGCGGGTTCGGGACGGAACCACTGCCCTGTGCGGCAAGGCTGCGGCCGTGGCCGCCGGCATCGAGCGCAGCAGCGGGGCAATCGTGCTCATGACCGACGCCGACTGCCTGGTACCGCCCACGTGGGTACGAGCTATGGTCAGTCACTTCGACCGGGACACAGGGATGGTCTGCAGCTTCACTACCGTGACAGCCCGCGCCAGAGGTGCACGCGGGCTTTTCGTGCGCGCGCAGGCTTTGGACTGGTTGTTCCTCCTTGCCGCCGCCTCGGGAGCAGGGCTCGTGGGCATGCCGTTGACCTGGGTGGGCAACAATTTGGCCTTTCGGCGTCAGGCCTATGACGAAGTGGGAGGCTATCGTGGAGTGGGCTTCAGTCTGACTGAGGATTTCGCCCTCTTCAAGGCGATTTGCGGCTCCACGGCCTGGAAAGTACGCTTCGTACGCGATCGCCGTGCGTTGGTGCTCACCCAGCCGGCCAGGAGCTGGCGCGAACTGTTGCACCAGCGCCTGCGCTGGGCAGTGGGCGGCAGGTCGGTAGCACCGCCAGGTAAGGTGTTGCTGGCACTTGGCGGTGGCGCGCGTCTCTTGCTGCCCTTAGCGATGATTCTTGCGGTGCATCATCCAGCGGCGGCGGCCCTGCCGCTTGCCGTCATTTGCACCGACCTTGTTCTTCTCGGCAGCACCTGCGCAGCCTTGGGCCAAAGGAGAATCCTTGGGGCCATCATTGCCTTTGAGGCTCTGTTTGCCAGCTACGTGGGCGCAGGCGCGGCCCTGCTCCCGTTTCTGCGCGTGCTCACCTGGAAAGGCATTTCCTACCCGTTGCGCGCCCCAAGCTCACCACATAGGGTTGCGCCGCAAGGGGCCCTTGCCGACGGCTCTCTCGCCGCGGTCGAGCAAGAATCCTGGAGCTGAACCATGCTCTCCTGGCGCAGTGCCCCCTTGCTGTGTCTCTACTACGTCACCTACCGCTGCAACGCCGGCTGCCGGTACTGCGACATCTGGCAACGGGAGGATTTGCGCGGCGTGCGCGATGCCAAGCCGCGTGACGTGGTCAGCAACCTGCGCCAGCTGAGGGCGGCAGGCGTACGCTTTGTGGACTTTACCGGAGGCGAGCCGCTGCTTTACGAGCCGCTGCCAGAGGTGCTGCGCGAGGCGAAAGCCGTAGGCCTCTACACCACCGTGACCACCAACACGCGGCTCTACCCCCGCCGCGCCCGTGAGCTGCGCGGGGTAGTGGATTTCCTGCATTTTTCTTTGGACACGCTGGATCGCGCCAAGCAGCGCACCTGGCGCAAGGGACCCGATCCGGAGCACGTCCTCGACTCGGTGCGCATGGCCAAGGCCTTGGGCGAAGCCCCTGACCTCCTCTTCACCGCTACCAAGGAGTCGTATCGGGAGCTCCCCTCTTTGGCCCGGCTCGCCGCTGAGCTGCGCTGCGAGCTCATCGTCAATCAAGTCTTCTGTGCCTCGCCCGAGCATGCGTTGGACGAGCCGGCGCTGGCTGCGCTCGAGCGCTTTCGCGCTGCGCCCTTCGTCTACCTGAATAGGGCCTTCCAGCGCCTGCGCCGGGAGGGAGGCAATTCGACGCGGGCGTCCCGTTGCCGTGCGGTGAGTGCCACCGTGGTCATTTCCCCGGACAACAACCTTCTCCTGCCCTGCTTTCATCACGCGCGTGCGCGGCTGCCCATTGCCGGCGATGTGCGCGCGGCCCTTTCCTCGCCCTTGCATCAGCGGTTCGCTCGCCTGCAGGGACGGCTCGACTTTTGCCAGGGCTGCACTATCAACTGCTACTTTGACCCGTCGTTCCTCTGGCGCATCGACGCCTTTTTCGTGGAGAGCCAGTTCAGTAAGTTGCGCTACGGGCTGGACAAATACCTCCGGGCACGCGCGCCCTTCCCAAGACGAACCCGACGGCCAGGAGTGTGAGCAGATGCGTCTTTTCCCTTTCCTCCCCTCCCTTTCGTATGCCGAAACGCACTATTCTTTTCGCTTCTTCCCCTCCCGGCTGCGCAAGTGCGAGCCGGAGGTGGTGGCGGACGTGCCACATCGCCTGGAGCCTGGGCAGAGGCTCCCCGTGCTCCTCTTGGTGAAAGACGCCCACCTGTTTCCCATCGAGCTATGTGACGTCGGGGTGGAGCTGATCACGCCCCGCAAAGAGACGCTGAGGCTACCCGTCACCTTTCCGCGGCAGGAACTCAGAGCACCATGGTGGCACACGGTCCTCTACCTGCCACCTCCGGAGGGCCTTAGCGGTCCCTGCCAGGTGCGCGTGGCGTTCTCGCTGGTGGCAGACGGCGAACGGCGAACCTATGTGAGCGACAACTACCGGCTCTCCAGTCATGCGCCGCTGCCGTGCTACTTTGCCGACCAGCCCCTCCCCAGGGCCGACGGGTGGCACTTTGGTGACCTCCACTGCCACAGCGCGTTCACCAGCGACCAGGTGGAATTTGGGGCGCCCATCGCGGCGACGCTGGCCATGGCCAAAGCCCAAGGCCTGAACTTCCTCGCCATCACTGATCACTCCTATGACCTCGACGATAGCCCGGATAGCGCTCTGCGCAACGAGCACAGATTGCCCAAATGGCACCAGATGCAGGCAGAGGTGGCAAGGCTCAACGCAGAGGCCACAGGCTGCGTGGTTATCCCCGGCGAGGAGCTCTCCTGTGGCAACCGCTACCGCCGCAACGTGCACCTGTTAGTGCTGGACAATCCTGACTTCTTGCAGGGTTCGGGGGATAGCGCGGAAAGGTGGTTGCGAACGAGGCCGGAGTTGACCGTGGCCCAGGCGCTGGCGCGGCTCCATCCCGGGGCGCTGGCCTATGCTGCCCACCCGGAGGATCGCACGCCGCTGCTGCAGTGGCTGCTCATCCGCCGCGGCAGGTGGCCCAGGGCGGACTATCGCCACCCACGACTCAACGGCCTACAGCTCCTCAACGGCCACATGGATGCAGCCGCCAGCAGGACACTCCGTCGTTGGGTCAGCCTCCTTCTCGGCGGCCAACGCCTGAGCATTGTGGCCGGCAACGACGGCCATGGCAACTTTGCCCGGTTCCGGCAGATTGGCCTGCCGTTCCTCACCATGCGGGAGCACCTCCGCCAGATCTTTGGAGCCGCGCGCACGGCCGTGTTTGTTGAGGGACAATTGACCATAGCTTCCCTCAAGGCCGCGCTGCGCCAAGGAAGGACTCTGGTCACCACTGGGCCTTTTCTGGAGCTGCGGGCAGAAACACCTGCAGGCACCACGCACATCGGCGGGACTCTCTCCGGCTCACCCGCGCGACTGGTGGTGAGCGCCAAGTCTACTGCGGAGTTTGGCCCACTCCACCGGGCGACTATTTGTCTGGGCAAGAAAGGGGCACGGCGGGAAGAGATTTTGTGGGACTGCCATCGTTTCCCAGAGGTGTTCCGTCACCGCATCGAGCTCACGGTGCGGAGACAGGCGGACGACCTCTACGTGCGAGGGGAACTCTACTCCCGCGGGCCCGGTGGGGAGCACGCCTGCTACACCAACCCGATCTGGCTCACCGCGTGACCGGCGCTGAGCTGCCGGCGTCAGAGCAATTTGATTCTCTTGATAATCCTTTTCAAGCCACGGCCGTAGTGCACCGGTCGGATTTCCACGTGGCGGTCTGGGCCCTCGCCCACGCTGGTGGTCTCTAAGTCGGTGTACTGCTTCAGTGCGTTGTGCACGACAAAACGTTCGAAACTCCCCATGGGTGGCAAGGCCACCACGCACTGCTTCCGCCGTGCCTCTTCAGCCTTTTGTTCGGCGAGCCGGCGGATGTTCCCCACCGGAAAGACTTTGAGCACATAGTCGCCGTCGTTGCGGTAGGTCTTGGTTTCAAAGTCCGGATTGCCGTCGAAGAAGCGATGGATGCGCTTGCGCTCAAACGCCGTTAGGTCCTTCAGCGTCGCCGGAACGCATGAGTCGCGCAGGTTGCGCTGCACCTCGATCAAGATGCGGTCGATTTTGCTCATCTTGGGACGTAGTTTTCCCTCCCCCTTCTTCTCACCGCTGCCTTGCCCCATCGTCGTACTTCCTCTCCAGAGCAGTTTTCAGCTTGTCGGGAATGCCCTCAAAGTCACCGTTGCTCAAGGTCACAATGACATCGCCAGGGCGGGCGTGCGCAGCCACGAATGTCACGATGGCGTCCACCTCTGGGAAGTGATAGGCGTCCTTGCCGCGCGCCCGCAGGTCGGCCACCAGTTCCGGCACGGAGAACAGCTCCTCCGGCCGCACTTTGTCGGGGCGATGTACCGGCGCCACCACCACATGTTCTGCTGCAGCAAAGCTTTGGGCGAATTCTTTCTGAAAGACCTTGCGCCGCGCCGTGGCCGTCCGTGGCTCGTAGAGCGCCCAGATACTTGCTCCGGGCTGTAGGGCGCGCACCCCGTTCAGCGTCTCCCTGATGGCCGTGGGATGATGCGCAAAATCGTCGTAGATTTTGATACCGTTGACTTCCGCACGCAGTTCCAGCCTCTTCCTGACACCCTCGAAGGTGGCCAGCGCGGCGGCGATCTCCTGAAAGCTCAGACCCAAGAAGCGGCACGTGGCGATAGCAGCCAGCGCGTTGCGCACGTTGTGCATGCCTGTCAGCTTCGTGTGGAACTCTCCCTCCTTTTTCCCCTGGTAGGTGGCGACAAAGCGAGTGCCGCCGTCTGCAAAGGCGATGTCCAGCGCGCGCCAGGTCGCCTCCGCTCGCAAGCCAAAGGTGTGCACCGCACACAGCGCCCGCGGCGCCAGCTCCATCACCACCGGGTCGTCGGCAGCGGCCACCAGCAGGCCATTGCCAGGGATGATGTTGATGAAACGGCGGAACGCCAACTTGATCTCGTCCAGGCCGGGGTAGATGTCGGCGTGGTCGAACTCGATGTTGTTGATGACTGCCACGTCGGGCAGATAGTGCATGAACTTGGGCCCCTTGTCGAAGAAGGCGGTGTCGTACTCGTCCCCTTCCACGACAAAGTGCCGGCCCGAGCCGCACTTGAACCCTTGCTGGAAGTTGCACGGCACCCCGCCGATGAGAAAGCCGGGATCACGGCCCGCACACTCCAAGGCCCAGGCAATCATTGAGCTGGTGGTCGTCTTGCCATGGGTGCCAGTGACCACCACCGAATAGCGATCGCGCAGCACAAACTCCTTGAGAGCCTCAGGCATCGAGGTGTAGTGGAGCTTGCGCGCCAACACCGCTTCCACCTCTGGATTGCCGCGCGACATGGCGTTGCCTATGACCACCAAGTCCGGGGCCGGCTCGAGATGGGCAGCGTCAAAGCCCTCGTACACGGGGATGCCCTGCGCGGCCAGGAAGGTGCTCATGGGCGGATAGACGTCCTTGTCCGAGCCGCGCACCCGGTAGCCGAGGTTCTTGAGCATCGCCGCCAGCGCGGCCATGGCCGTGCCGCAAATGGCGATGAAGTAAATGTCAGAGCCAGGGTCAAGGCGTCTCATGTGCCAGACCTTCCCAGCAACAGAAGGGCGATGTCTTGTTCTATGGTCAGCGAGGGTGTCTCCACGATGCGCCCGAGCTCCACGCCGTCGACCATCACGACGAAGGTGGGTACGTGGTCGATCGCGAATCGTTCGGCGACGCCTCCGGGGTCGCGCTTGCTGCGGTCCAGCGCCAGCAACTTCACATGGAGGCGCGGGTTGGCGGCAGCATAGATGCTCTTCAGGAAGCGTGGCACCTCGCGGGCACAATCTGGACACCAGGTGCCCAGGAAGACCAAAAGGTCCACGTCGTGCTCGTAGCTGCGCAGAACCGCCACCGCCTCCTCGTTGGGCTGGTAATTGTCAAAGTCAGCCCGGTAGTTGTCCATTTCCATGAGGAGTTTGTCCTGGGTAAGCCAGCCGGTGAGAATCTTGGGGCCTTCCTGCTTCTTGCCACAGCCCAGAAGAAGGAGCACCACGCCCAACAGGAGCAGCGGCAGGTGTGCTTTCCGACTCATAGCTCCCTCCTGCGCAGCCCGCCGCGGTACTGCTCCACTGTAGACTGTTCCAAGTCAACGGGGCTGGCCTTCCCCTTGTTTGCTATGCCCGTCCTGGTAACGATCCCCGTGCGATCGATGCGGAGGGCCAGTTCCTCCCCCTTTTCGCCCAAGCGGCCCAGTGGTCTGCCATCGAGGGTGAGCATGACCGCTCCTGCGTCGGCTACCTTGAGCGAGAAGCTATGGCGTGCGCGCCAGCTCCGGCGCTCGCCGACGGCATAGGTGGCCTGGCTGAGCGTACTATCGTCCGCCACGACCTGCACCCAAGTATTGTCCACCACCTCCATATCGAGCCGAAGTTCCGTCGCACCCTGCGCACCAGTCGCCACCTGGCTCACGGATGGGTGCGCCGGCTTCTTGCCGCTGCCGAACAGCGTGTGGTAGTTGCGCGCGTAAATGGCCGAGAGCGCGAGCACAACCATGGCGCCGCCGATCACCAAAGTCGCAGCCTGTTTCTCCCTGCTGACGAGCGACTTTAGCCTGGCCAGTAGAGACTTGACCCACGATGTGCTTGACGGGCTCTGCACAGGGAGAACCGGCCTTGCCTCCTGAAGTCGCTCCCGCACGCGGTCGAGAGGCTTGAGCATGGTGGAAGGCTCCAAGCCCACCTCCTGGGCATAGGCGCGGATGAAGGCGCGCACGTACGGCTCCGGCAGAAAGCCGAATTCGCCCTCTTCGATGCTCTGCAAGTATTTCGGGTTGATTTTGGTCTTCTTGGCCACGTCGGCCAGCGAAGCCTTCTTGCGCTCCCGTGCCCGCTTCAGCTCATCGCCAATGGCCCGGCAGATCCCTTTGACGCCGGCCGTCTCGTCAACAGTCACGCCTCACTCCTTTGCCCGACAGAACTCCCTGTAGGCCTGGTAGAACTTGGCCAGTGGGAAGCCAACCACGTTGTAGAAACACCCTTCGATGCGGTCCACAAAGATGGCGCTCAGATCCTGGATGCCGTAGGCGCCCGCCTTGTCCAGTGGGCTGCCTGTGGCCACGTACGCCTCGATCTCCTCATTGCTCAGGTCGCGGAAGTGGACTCTGGTCAGCTCATGCTCCACCAGTTCACGCCCGCTCGGCCTCTCCACCAGCGCAAAGCCGGTGTAGACCTCGTGCGTCTTGCCGCTGAGCAGGGCCAACATGGCGCGCGCTTCATCTGCATCGGCCGGCTTGCCCAGCAAGCGGCCAGCCAGCACCACCACAGTGTCAGCGCCGATTACCAGCCCACAATCCACCTGCGCGGCAACTTCTCGCGCCTTGGCCAGGGCAAGCTCGCGCACGTGGCGCACCGGATCCTCGACGCCGCCATTTTCCTCGACGATGCTGCTGGGGATGACGTCAAACTCCAGGCCCAGCAGACGCAAAAGCTGGGCACGTCTTGCCGAGGCAGAGGCAAGGACCAGGCGCCTGTCCCGCAAAGACGGCAACTCGAGTGCCACGCCCTGTTCCCACGCTGTCACTGTTGGCCTGGAGGAGTATCCACAATCACCGTGACCGGGCCGTCATTATTGATGTGCACCACCATATGCGCCCCGAAGACTCCTTCGGCCACCGGGAGACCGTAGCCACGCAGCGCTTGGACGAAATGGTCGTACAACGGTTTGGAAACCTCTGGCGGTGCCGCCTCGGTGAATCCAGGACGGCGCCCGCGCCGACAGTCTGCATACAGGGTGAATTGCGAGACCACCAAGAGCTCGGCGCCCACGTCCAAGGCGGAGAGATTGAACTTGCCTTGCTGGTCGGCAAATATACGGAGATTGACGCACTTTTGCGCAAGGAATTCAGCATCCGCTCTCGTGTCGCCGTTGCGTACCCCCACCAGCACCACCAGTCCACGGCCGATAGAGCCGCTGACGGCGCCATCTATTTCGACGGACGCCGATGTCACTCGTTGCAACACTGCGCGCACAGACTCTCCTGGCATTTGCCCCCGTTCTGCAGCTCAAGGGCAAGCATCCCAAATCGCGTGCGACACCCCCGTCGCCAGCCTCTGGCCCGGCTCAGTCCTCGGGGATCAGGAAATAGACCGGTCGAATGGGCAGTAGCCGTCGCTGCACTTCGGGAATCTTGTCGTAATGTTCCACCCAGAGGTCGAAAAGTCGACTCAGATCAAGGAGGATAATCCTTCGCTTCTCCTGCCGTCTGGCCTCGTCTTCAGCTTCCCGCGTGAACCCGCCAGTGGAGATGAAGAGCCCGACATCGCCCTCGCCAAGCAGGGCGAGAAGCGAGCGGATGCCTTCGATGGTGGCCTTCTCGCTGCGTCGCTTCACCTGCACCTTGATGCGCGGGCCCTGAATGCCCAGAGGGTCGGTGTGGGCAATGATGTCGATGCTCTTGTCCGGGCCAGGCGGTGCGACCCACGAGACGTGGTAGCCCATGGCGCGAAGGAGTCCCGCGACAAGCTCCTGGAAGTCGTAGGGGTCCATCCGCTCGAGATGTTCCTCTATCTCCGTCCACGCCGCTTCTTCTGCCTCCTCGAGGGTGGTGGCGGCATCCGGTGAGCTCTCCTCGGCTACCACATCCGGCTCTCTTTCTTCCTTCCATTTGCGGTAAAGCCTGTCGGATTCCCGCGTGAATTCCTCGGGGTCGGTAAACCGTTCATAAGCCTGTCGACCTGCCTCGGTGAGCGACCATGTCCCCCGAGTTTTCACAAGCCAGCCAGCCTTAGCGGGCCCAATGGTGGAAAACCTCACTATCCTTTCGTACCGTCGGACTGTTGGCCGGCCCGGGTAGGTGGTCTTTTCGAAATCGGTGGGCGGGACCACCTGCGGCAGCCTCTCCAGTACTGTCCTTGCAGGAAGGCCCTCAGGATGGTCCAAGAGCAGCTTGAACACTCCTCTCATTAATTCTCCCCTGCGACTGGCAGTGATTCCTGGCACGGCAACTTCCCTCCCATGTGGACGTCAAAGCCGACTAACGCCCCACATAAATCGCCACCAGCCCCACAAACATATCCGCCTTGAGGAGCTCACTAAGGCGGTGCAAGGTAGGCGGGTCTGGCCGCCGCCACATCTGCACGACCACGTAGGCAACGACGGTGTCCACGCCGGCGACCACCACAAGAAGGTATGCCAAGTCATACACCCCCCCGACATACGGCAGCGGCGTCACCGCAACGACCAGCGCGTACACGGCAGTAGCAACTACCAGTGCCGTGCGCCGGCCATGGCGGATGGGCAGCGTCACCACGCCCTCCAGCCGGTCGCCGTGCATGTCCTCCACATCCTTGATGATCTCGCGCCCGAGGTGGAAGAGAAACGCGAAACCGGCCGGAATGAGGGCGGCAGCCGGTCGTCCCACCGCCAGCCCGCCGTAGATGAACGCCAAGGCCGTGGCTACGCTCACCGCTATGTTGCCCCACAACACCGTGCGCTTCAGTCGCCAGCTGTACACGTAGAGGAGCGTTGCGGTAGAAGCGGCCACCAGCAGGGGAACCGGCCCGATAGCTGCGCCAAGGAGGCTGCCGAGGAGGAGCGCAAGAGCGAATACCCGAGCTTTGCGCCGCGCAATTTTTCCCGCGGGCAGCAGCCGATATGGCTTGTTGCGCCGGTCTATCTCCACGTCAAAATAATCATTGATGGCATTTGCGCCCGCAGCCACTAGGCTACCGGAGGCGCAAGCGATGAGCACGTGGCGCAGGGGGTGGATGGTGCCGGTCACCAGCGCCCCTACGAAGATGGACAACCCGCCGATGACAACATTCAGCGGACGGGTGAGGATGACATACGACCAAATTCGCGAGAAGCACGTGCTGGAACCTGTGGCCTCCTGGTGCGGCCTTTGCTCTTGGTGCGGGCGCAAAGCGCGTGACGGGGCATCTCTCCTACTTGGCACAGATCATTTCCAGCCTGCTGAGGGTCCATCTCTATGCGCAAGCACTGCCTCTTCGGCAGCGCGCCATCTTCTTGCGTGATTCGCGGACATAGAAATATAGCGATATGGTGCAGGAAAATCAAGGGGCAAATGGGAGCGGAGGGAAAGGTCGGACGCTCTCCTCTCCCCGGCGCGCTCCTCGTTCCCTCACACCTTCACCCTCCCCTCCCCAGCCTCCCCGGCCCTCTCATTTTGTGAAGATAGTAGCTGGTCTGCTCGACGGTCGGCCACCAGGCAGGCCCGATGAAGTAGATGATGTCCCTGACGCCGACCGCCAATGCCGCCTCAACCTGCCGCAAAACCAGGTCGGCCTGCTCACTGGCACTGCGTTCGTTAGAGAAGGCAAAGCCTGAGGTGAGCATGAACCAGACCTTGTGACCAAATTGTTGCTGCCGTCGCAATCGCGCAGGGAGTCTCGCAATTCGCTCCTCATGCTGGTCATAGTCCCAGTCGACAATGACGGTGTCCAAGTCGATTTCCTTGGCGATCTGTTCAAACTCCTTTTCAAACACCCAGGGGATGGTGAAAGTGAGAAGGCGCAGTTCAGGCGCCTGTGGGCGAATCAGGGCTTCCAGTGTCGAGCGTTGAAAACGGAGGTTGGTGGCCATGAAGAATCGCTTTGCCTCCTGGTTGGTGGCCGAGAGCAGGCTCTTCCCGTGAGCCGCGCGGAAATGCTGCTGACATGCTTCGCAAAAGCACGGGCGCGCAAATTCGGGCGGGTGCAGAATCACGCCGGCAAAGCCGCGATACCGTGCAAGGCATTCCTCGATGACCCCGAAGCAATACCCGCGCGCACCTTCCTTGTGGTGGCACATGATGCCCGATTGCACCTGGGGGTGCCCCTCTCGGTCGCAGATGGCCAGTTCGGGGTGGCGCGAGGTGTATCCCTTGGCATGCCCAGTGGTCGAAAAGACGTCGACGAGATAGATACCCCTGTCCACACACCAGTCCACCACCTGCTGGAAAAACTCTACTTCGACATTCGGATGCCGCGCCTCCACCCATTCCGGGAACCTCTTGCTCGCATAGGGCAGAGCATGGCCCATCAGGTAGATGAACAGGGTGCTGGCGCCCAAGTTCACGAGGCGGTCGAGACGCTCCCGCCAGGTGCGCAGGTCCCAGGTACAGGTCCACTCAGGGCCGAGGACTGGCGGCATGTCAAAGTCACCCAGCCCGAGGAAGAGATAGTAGCCGCAGCGATCCAGCTGTATGAGGTCACTCGTTATCCAACTGCCCTAACATGGCCATGAGCTTGGCATGTGGGAGCAGCCAAGGGGAGCGGTGCACCTTGGCTCTGTCCTTGTCGCCGACTCTCGCCCGTGTCTGAAAGGTCAGTCAGGATCGCCCGACCCGCCACCGCCCGGCGGCTCTGCCTTGCGCTCGTGGGCTACGAGCCATGGCATGGGCGGCGATGGAAGGGCTTCCTTGCCTCTTGCACGGTCGCCAATCCCCTGCCGCAGTTCTCGCCCGCCATGGGCGCCCGGCTTGTCCGCCAAGAGCCCTCCTTCGCCCTCGTGCGTTAGGCCGTGTTGGTCTCTTGCGAGCGCGCTCTCATCTGCCAGCGCACGCCCGGCTGGGCGCCAAAGAGGGTACAGAGGACCTGGAGAAAGGGCGAAACAACGATCATGAGCAGCAACCAGCCAACAAAGCTCGCCCTGGGGCGGTAGAGAATCATGGGGATGCCAAAGTTGGCCAACTCTGCCTCTGGGGCGCCCAGCTTGAGCGCCTGTAGCCCCCAGAGCACCAGCATGCACACCAAGGTCAGTGCCGAAGTCACTGCCGCCCAGAAGAACATCCTGTCGAGGAGCATGTTCAGGCGGAGGGAGCGCGCCGCCAGCCGGCGGGCAGGCCCAGCACGATGCAAAAGATCGGCACACCCATTCCCATGCCAAGGCAGAAAATGTCGGCAAGGGCGTAGAGGAGCAAGGCCCATCTGCGCGGGAGGTATAGGAGGTCTCGCATTTCCTTCCTTTCACACAACTTTCAGGCGCCGCGACCCGGCGTCAGCCTCTGTGGGCCTAAGAAGATTCGGAAGCGCGGGCGACGCGCCTCAGAGGCGTAGAGTCCCGGCGGCCGGCGGCCAGTCAGAATTCGTTCACCAGGCCCACATGCACTTTGCTCTCCATGAGGCTGTCGCCCTTGCCGAGCCCCAAGTCCACGCCGACGATCCCCAGTCCAGTCTCGATGCGCACGCCAAAGCCGTAGCCGATGCGGTAGCCTTCGCTCGTCTGGTGCACATCGTCGCGCCAATAGTAGCCGCCGTCTATGAAGACAAAGGCGCGGGACCTTCTGCCCAAGAGGTAGCGATATTCAAGATTTGACCACGCCACCTTGCTGCCGCGGAACTCGTGCTCCCGGTAGCCGCGCAGGGTGCGTGCCCCGCCAAAGCGGAACTGATCCTCTATGGGGATCCTCCCCTGGGTGCTGGTCACCTGTCGACCATGCACGGTAATGGCTACCACCTGGTAGCGCAGGGGCTGCACATAGAGTTCCGCGTCGACTATCACCCGCCTGTTGTCCACTTTGGGGCGCAGGCCGTAGAGGGCCTCCTGGTCGGACGAGACAAACTGCTTCTTGCGGTCCACCGACAGCGCCGTCTGGTAGAAGAAGCCAGAGCGCGGATTGAGGAGGTCGTCGCGCGTATCGTACTCCACCCCCAGCGCAGCGGTCAAGGAGCGGCTGCGCGGCATACCCAGCAATGCGGTGGCCAAGGAGTCCGGCAGCACTTCGCCCCGCCCAATTTGCACCCTGGCATTGAGCCGGTCAGCCAGGGGCAGCGAGAGCTCCAGGGCGAGATCCCGCCGCACGTAGGTGGTGTCCTGCACCAGTTGCTCGAAGGTGAAAGCCAGGCTCACTGGGGAGCCCAGAACCCATGGCTCGCGGTAGGAGAAGCGCAACTCCTGCGTCTTCTGATCGCGCTTCTGCCAGCGGGCCTGGAGGGCGCGGGCAGTCCCAAAGAGGTTACCCAGTGACAGGTCCAAGAGGCCGGTGAGGTAGCCCTTTTCGCTGCCTACCCCGGGATTGTAGCCGAGCACACCGTCGATCGAGCTGGCCTTCCGCTCGCGCACGGCGAGCAGCACCCCGCTGGCCCCCTGCTCACTCACAAAGGGCACGGGTGTGTCGACGCTTGCGATGAATGGCAGTCTCTTGAGGCGCGCCGGCACGCGCTCCATGGCGCGCTGGTTGTACAGCTGTCCTGACCTGAAGCCGGCCGCCCTGGCGATAACCTGCCGCTTGGTGGTGACCGCTCCTACCACCCGCACTTCGTCGATGCGCACCTGTGGCCCAGGAAACGCGCTGAGGCAGATGTCGAGCTGGCGCGCCCCCTCCTGGTCGCGCAGGGAGAGGCTATCCAGCACCAGGTAAGCAAAGGGGTGGCCGCGGTTTTCGAACTCGCTGAGTGCTTCCTGGAGGTCGCGGCGGAGCACGTCCTCGAAAAACCGCCTACCGGGGCGACTGTCGAAGCGCGCCAGCAGCAGGGCACGCCACTGGTCATCTACGCCGTTGATGGCGATGGTGCCGATGCGCGCCAGAGGACCTTCCTGTATCCAAAGGCTCACCTCCACGCCGCTGCTGTCGCCGCTAAAGCGGGCCACTACCGAGTCGACGCGCGCCCAAGGGTAACCCTCGCGCCGGTAGGATTCCAGAAGCGCCCGGCTGCTTTCCTGTGCCTCGTGCGCTGCCCAAGGTGCGCCTGGCCGGATATTGGCCCACTGCAGGGCCTGCTCCTCGCTGACGGCGTGGGTGCCGACAATCCGCAGCGACCGCACCCTCGCTCGCCCATCGCTCCCGCTCTTGTCAGCCTGCGGAGCGGTCATCGCGGCGCGCGGGGGCCCTTCGACCTCTCGCGCAGGTGCAATTCCTCGGCCGCTGGTGCCCGCCGGGCCGGCCCAAACGACTCGCCACGACCCAAACACGAGGAACAAAGCAGCGAGCGAAGCGATTGCTTTGTCTATCCTAAGAGGCATCTGTTTGTCAGAAAAAGGCACGCATCTCTGCCTTGGCGATGTGCACGGGCTCCGGCCTCTGGGGCTCGCTGCGCCCGGAGTAGGTCAGCGAGGCGCGCACATTGTCGCTCACCCGGTACTCTGCCGCGATGTTCCAGCGCAAGGTGGTCCCTGGCTGATTCCCCTCGGCAAGTTCATAGGGGATGGCACGCCCTGCCTGTTCCACGCCGACGTTCACCCACTCTATGTCCGCGCGGACTTGGCCCTTCCCGGGCAGGGAGTACACCACCGCGGGTTGGAGGGCCGCAAAGCGCGCGTTGGTCGCCGGGGTGAAGGCGACGTCCTTCTGCAAGGCCATCTTGGCTTTGAGCGCGAGTTCGAGAATGGGCTTCGGCCGGTAGGAGAGCGCCACAGTCGCGCCGTGCGACCGTATGTCGCGATTCTGCCGTCCGGCGAAGCGGAAAGCACGCACATTCCGCTCTTGCGCTGCATCCACCTGCAGGCCGACCTGGGGACTCAACTGGGAGGTCACTCGCGCCGACCACTCCTGCAAGCGCTGGTCTTGTCCTCCCTCCAGGTACTGGTTGTTCTTCTCCTTCCGCCCCTGGTACCGCAGGCGCACGGAGGCCTTGCGGCTGTTCTGCAGCACGTAGAGATCCTGACGCAAGGTCATCAGGCCGAACATCGTCGTCTCGTCTCTCTGAAAGCGGGCGAGGTTGAGGCGGTAAATCTGCCACGGGTCAGGTTCCCGACTCTTTTCCTCAATGCGCACCAATGTCTCCGTAGCCAAGGCTGAGAGCACGCGCTCCCCCCAGCGTGATTTTCGCCCCTCGGCGAGGCTCCTCGAGAAAAACTGGCGGGGGTCGAGCCGTATTTTGCCGCTGGTCCGCAGCTCGACAACCGGCACAAATTGGTCGGTGGTGAAGGTGCGCAGCACATAGTCGCCCAAGGGGTCAGGCACGTACTCGTTGAGCTGCGCGTCAAACCGGTAGTTGCCGTCGCCGGGGCTCACCTTCAGGTAGACGCGTTCCTTTTTGGCGACGGCCGTGTTGGCCACCTGGTAGTGCCACTCGCTGCTCAGGGCCTGCCGCCATGGGGAGAAGCTCGCCTTCACCTCTGCCAAGTCGGTCCTCTGGTCGCTTATCTGGGGATCGGCATAGGAGCGCTCGCGGTGGGTGAATTCTGCGCTTGCCGAAAGGCTCCGCCAGCGCTGGATTGACCACTGGTATGTCTGCGTGGTGGCCACCGACTTGCGCGTGAACGCGCCTCCACGATAGTCGCGATCGTCGCGATAGGACAACTTTGCCGCGCCGCTCATCCTGCCCAGGTTCACCAGCTCCAGCCCCGCCTGGTAGAGGTCAAACCGGAAACCGGAACTCAAGGTATCCGCAAGTTGCTCCTTACGGACCTCGTTCTCGTAGCCCAGCATTGGCCTGAGCTTCCACCACTGGTAGTCGACGCTGCCGCGCTGCCTGAGCCAGGTTCCCGCCTTGTTTAGGGACGCCTGCGCGCGATCGATGAATTCGAAGCGATAGGAGGCACGCGGCAAACGCGGCCTTGCAAGGCTCGACTGCAGTTCCACCCGGCTTGCGGCAAAGGCAGACCCTTTGCGGATGCCCCCATATTCTCCACGGAACTCCAGGCCGGTTCCTGGGCTGTACTGCCCGACCAGCTCATGAACTACCTCCTGGCGCGTGAGGGAATCCGGCAGGTCCCAGCGGCGCTCGTATTCCACTGCTGTGGTACGGTCGATGTCGGCAAAGTGGCTATCCACCCGTCGCAAGCGGGCCGTGAGCTGCCCAGTGCCCAGGATGGCGCCAAACAGGCGGAGGCGCTCCGGCTTGAGCTCGATGCTCAGGCCGGAAGCGAGGCCGCGATTGTCATCGTCATCCAGCTCAGAGTAGCTGTTGGCGTCAAAGCGGCTCATTGCCCCCTCGGCGCGCACTTTCAGAAAGGGGTGCGGCGAGAAGCTCAGGTCTGCGCCGAACAGGTCGTGGCTGCGCGCCACCGGCAGCAGCACCACCGGGGAGTAGCGGCCTGCGCCATGCCCCACAAAGCGGTATACCCCTCCTCCTTCGTAAGCGTAGTCACCCTTTCCTTCGCCTACATCGGCAAAGGAGACGTTGTAGGCACCCGAGTCGGGTCCGACGTAGCGGAATACCCCAGAGGCGTCGAGCTGGTAGCGTCCCTTTCCAGGCCCCACGTAGGTGGCACCGTCTTCCACTGCCTTTGCGGGGTCATCGCCGGCGGCGCGAAGCAGGGCCAGCCGCTGCTCTGTGAGGGAAAAGTCCAAAGGATGGTCCTTGGCGTCCGCCTCGCGCAGGTAGCTAAGTCCCACCTGCAGCTTGTCCGCCCACGGGTTGGCGGTGGTGCGCAGCGCATAGATGTTGCGACGGAAGCGCTCGTCCGAGTACTGAAAGTCCACGGTGATGCGCGAATCGGCAGTGATCAGCCGGCGCCTGGTGAAGGTAATCTGCGCGGTGCTGTAGTCGATGACATAGTCGTTCGTCTCCCCGCGCACCATCAGCTCGCCATCCACCCAGACTTTCTCCGTGCCGGCCAGCACGATGATGTCGATCTGCCCCCGCTCCCCTTTGAGCTGGTAGGGACCTTGATACCCTTCTTGCCCCAGGAAGTACTGCGTGCGGAACTGTCCCCTGGACACGGCTCCTGAGGCGGTCGCAGCCACCCCGCCGTGGCGAACCGTGGCCATGGCGCCCTGCAGCTTGCGCGCATAGCCGGCGAACTCCGTCCCGGTGAGCTCCAAGTAGTAGTCGCCCATGGTCACCTGCACGTCACGCCCTTTCAGCTCGACAAAGACTTTGTCGATCTCCTGCAGCGTCTGGGTGTTGCCCTCGGGCTGAATGGGCGTGTTTTGGTCGGTGAGGGAGGCCACTACTTCCAGGTTCTCGCTCACCCTGCCGGCCACTTGCATGCGCAGACCAGAGTCGACTTTCAGGCCGCGGTTGGAGCCGATGGTGATGCCGCGCACGATGCTGCCGCTCTTTTGCAAGTCTGCGCCGTAGGTCTGCGAAGGGGCAGGGCGCGCGACAAACCCTTGGGGCAATGCTGCCGAGGAGGTGTCGGCAGGTAGACGATGCAGAGGGCGTCGTCGATAGACGCGCGGCAGCTCATAAGGGAAGCGCTGATAGAGGAGACGAACCTGGGCGCCTGGGGCGGGGAGTTGCCTCAGGTAGAGGGTCCCAGAGCCATAGTCGATCTGGTAGTCGGTGGCTCGCTGCAGTGCTCGGCCGTCGAGCCACACACTGTCGGTGCCCGGCACGAGCAGGCTATCGGGAAGGCGAATGGCCAACTGCGTGCCGTCCGCTACCAGCAGCACGTCCTTTTCGTAGAGGCTTATGCTTTGTGGGCGGGGCTGTTGCGCTACGCTCTGCCTCGCTGCCACCACCAGCAATAGCAGCCCAAAAGCTAAAGTGGAGCAGCGCCTCTTCGCCACTTCTCGAGGAGAAAAGGCGCGCCTGCTATTGGCCAGAAAGTTCAAAGACCTGCACCCGACAGTTGCCCCCATCCAGCACATACACCCGTCCGGCGCCCACCGCCACGTCGCTGGGTCGTTTGAAGGCGCCCAACTTGTCGCCGCGCGCCCCCCACTGGCCGAGGAGGTTTCCTTCTGGGGAGAAAGCGACGATACGGTCGTTCCCTGTGTCGGCGACCCAGACGCGTCCGCGGCTATCGACGCTCACCCCTGTCGGAGCACGGAGCAGCTCGACGCCCAGCTTGCGGATAAAGTTGCCGGAGTAATCGTACACAAGCACGCACCCGGCTCCTGCGTCACCCACGTAGACCAGGTCCTTTGTGCTCAGCGCGACCTGCGCCGGTCGCTCCAGTCTGCCCTGTGCCCAACGAAAGTCCCCGAAGCTCAACTCCGGCACGCCGAAGGAGTTGATCTTCAGCAGCCGCCTATTCTCGCCATCGACAAGGAAAAGTTCCCCGTGTCGCGAAAGGGCCACGCTCAGCGGGAAGCCGAAGCGGAGCGTCTCGTCCTGGCTTTCGTCCGCGTAGTAGGAAGAGATGTAGTTGAGGTGGCTGTCATAGCGCTCGATGCGCTCGTTGTTGTAGTCGGCCACAAACACATCGAGGCCGGCCGAGGCACAGATGTCGACCGGACGGTCGAACTGCTCGCGCCCCCAACCAAAACCGCCGATCTGCTTGAGGAAACGGCCGTGGCGATCGAATTTCTGGATGCGATTGTTGCCGGTGTCGGCGACGTAGACGTTGCCATCCAAGTCAATGGCAAGGCCCATGGGATTGCGGAACTGCCCAGGTTGGTCGCCTTCGCTGCCAAAGGCAAAGAGCAGACGGAGCTCAGGAGCGCCAGGAAGGGACTGCCCAACCGCCTCACCCACCGCCGCCGCCACCATCAGAAGGCTGATACCGACCAGAGACCGCATGCCGATCACGCCCCTCCACATACGTCACCGCTGCCTCTGCGATGTCTTCGTCCAAAAGATACGCCATTACGGCAACATTGTCAATGCCTTTTTGCCTTGCAAGGCAGTCCCCCTGCCATTCCTCTTGATTTTCAGCCCAAGAATGCATAATATTGCGCAGAAGTCGGTCCCGCGTATATGGCGAATTCAGCACTGAAGCCTGTCTGGAGAGGGAATGAAACGACCTTTTCGCTTCCTGTTCCTCTTGGTTGCCGGCGTGGTCTTGTACTGCCTCGTTTCGAGGTGCGACCGGAAGGGGCCTCAGCCGCAGGCCGCGGCGCAATTGCTTCGCGTAGAGCGCATCTGGGACAAGGCGCCGCACCATGCGTTCACGGACCTTATCCGCTTCCGGGGCCATTGGTTCTGCGTCTGCCGGGAAGGGCAAGACCACATCTCCTTTGACGGCGTTCTGCGCGTCCTCACCTCCAAGGATGGTCGTCGCTGGCAATCTGCGGCCTTGCTGGCCGTCCCGGAGGCCGACCTGCGCGACGGCAAATTCTCGCTCACACCTGCTGAGTCCCTCATGCTCATCGCCGGCGCGCGACGTGGGACAGAGCCCGCCAACTTTGCATCGCTCGTCTGGTTCTCTGGCGACGGGCACCACTGGAGCGGTCCGACACAGGTCGCAGACCCAGACTACTGGCTGTGGCGGGTGACCTGGCACAAGGGTATCTGCTACGGCCTTGGCTACTCATGCGGACCAGAGCACAACACCAGGCTGTACGCCAGCCGCGATGGCAGGACGTTTACGACACTGGTGCCCAGGGTGTACGACCTCGACTACGCCAACGAGTCGTCGCTGGTTTTCGTCGAGGGCGACACAATGCTCTGCCTGCTGCGGCGGGATCCAGAACAGGGGCTGCTGGGCATAGCCGGGCCACCCTACAGCCAGTGGCGCTGGTTGCCCCTTGGCGTGCGCATCGGCGGGCCCTGCATGCTGCGCCTCCCTGACGGACGCCTGCTGGCTGCCGTGCGCCTCTACGACCAGCGCATGCGCACCGCACTCTGCTGGGTCAATCGCCAGCAGGGCACGCTGGAGGAGCTCCTGACTCTTCCCTCCGGCGGGGACACCAGCTACCCGGGACTGGTCTGGCACAAGAAGAGGCTGTGGGTCAGCTACTACTCAACCCACGAGGAAAAGACCGCCGTCTATTTGGCAGAAGTGACGTTGGCCATTGGGGGCGAATAGCACATCCGCAGGTCCCATCGGCTGGGGCCTGTCAGAGAGCACTGCGCCAAGGCCGCCCTGGGCGATCGACAACGCACGGCCTGGCACGAGGAGATGGCCATGACCAATCAGGAGATCGCGCGGATCCTGTTGCACATCGCCGACATCCTCGACATCCAGGGGGAAAACCCCTTCAAGGTTCGCGCCTACGTCCGGGCCGCTCAGACACTGGACGGACTCACCTATGAGGTGAGCACCATGAGCGACCCGGCGCAACTGCGCGAGCTGCCGGGCATCGGCGAGGCAATCGCCAAGAAGATCCACGAGCTGGTGACCACCGGCACGCTTCGCTACTACGAAGAGCTCAAACAATCGCCCTACGCCAAGCTCACCGATCTGCTGCGCATCCCCGGCATGGGGCCCAAGCATGTGAGGCTGGTGTACGATGAGCTGGGGGTCAGCACCATCGAGCAGCTCAAGGAGGCCGCCGAGCAAGGGAAGCTGCGCGGCCTGCCTGGCCTGAGCGAAAAGTCCGAGCAAAAAATTCTGGAAGGCATTCAACAGGTCCTCAGGTTCCAGGAGCGTCTGCCTCTCGGTTACGTCCTGCCCCAGGCAAAGGCCATGGTGGAGAGCCTGCAGAAAGTCAACGAGGTGCAGCAGGCCTCACTTGCGGGCTCCCTGCGGCGCATGAAGGAGACGGTCGCCGACGTCGATATCCTGGTCGCCTCCTCGCAACCCGAGCCGGTCATGGAGGCCTTCACCCACCTGCCACAGGTCGAGAAGGTGCTGAGCAAAGGGAGCACAAAGTCCAGCATCCTGAGCAAGGACGGCTTCCAGGTGGACCTGCGCGTGGTGCCGCCTGAGAGCTTTGGTGCGGCACAGCACTACTTCACGGGCTCCAAGGCGCACTACATCCACATCCGCTCCTTGGGCGTCGACAGGGGACTCAAGATCAACGAGTACGGCGTGTTCA
Organism: candidate division KSB1 bacterium; assembly: GCA_024655945.1. Taxonomy (NCBI): domain Bacteria; kingdom Pseudomonadati; species Candidatus Zhuqueibacterota bacterium. Next base: position 29,996 of record JANLFK010000007.1, on the reverse strand, counting down.
AGGGTGAGGAGCTGCTGGGCGGGGCAAGCGAAGAGGAGGTCTTCGCCGCCGTCGGCCTGCCCTGGATACCACCGGAGTTGCGCGAGGACCAGGGCGAGATCGAGGCGGCGGCGCAGGGACGCCTGCCACGTCTACTGAGCCAGGAAGACTTGCGCGGCGACCTCCACGTGCACAGCAACTGGACCGATGGCGCCGACCCGATTGCCGACATGGCCGCAGCTGCCCAAGCGAAGGGTTACGCTTATCTCGCCGTCTGCGACCACTCGCCCACCGTGGGCATCACCAACGGCCTGACCCCAGAGCGCCTCTTGGCGCAAATGGCCGAAATCGACAGCCTGAACCAACGCCTTGCCGCCGCAGGAAACCCCTTCCGCCTCCTCAAGGGCATCGAGGTGGACATCAAGCCGGACGGCACACTCGACTTGCCTGATGACCTCCTGGCCCGGTTGGACATCGTCGTGGCCGCCGTCCACACCCGCTTCAATCTGAGCGCCGAGGAGATGACCGAGCGCATCGTCCGCGCCATCGAAAACCCGGTGGTGGACGTCATCGCCCATCCCACCGGCAGGCTGATCGGGCGACGAGAGGCCTACCAGGTGGATGTTGACGCACTCATCGAGGCCTGTCGCGCCTGCAATAAGGCTTTGGAACTCAACGCCTATCCGGAGCGGCTGGACCTCTCCGACCTGCACTGCCGGAAGGCAAAAGAGAAGGGCGTGAAAGTAGCCATTTCCACCGACGCGCATCGGGTGGGCAACTTGGAGTGGATGGCCTACGGGGTGGCAACGGCTCGCCGTGGCTGGTTGGAGCCGCAATATGTGCTGAACTGCCTCTCTCTGGACGAGCTCATGGCCTGGCTGCAACGATAGGGTGACGGCGGCCTCCTTTGGCCCACGCGACCATCCAACTGCCAGCAACGAAAGGAACTGCGTCAGGCAAGGGCGACCACGGGGAATGCGGTGATAGCCAATGCCGCCGGACAGGCGCGGCGGCGAGGACAGCCAGCCCTGTCGCCGCAAGGCAGCCGGTCAAGCGAGTGCCCCCTGTTTTCCCTGCTGGCGAGCAGTCGACTGCCTGTCAGTGTCCATCAGCACTTTAGCCTTGCAGCATGCCGGGAGGCGGTTCTTCCGTGGCTTGCGCAGCGGCACTTTAGCCTCGCCACCTACCGCTGCGCCCCCAACACCAGCCGCACGCCGAGGTTGACTCGCCGGCCAACATCCCAGGCGCTGCAGTCGCCCAGCTCGCCGCCTGGCTTGCCATCGGAGGCCACCCACAGGATGTTGGCCCGGTCCAAAATGTTGCGCACGTCCAGATAGCAGCCCAAGGTCGCCCACCTGGCCAAACGCAGCTCTGTGGAGAACTTGACGTCCAGGCAAGAGACTTCGCTCATCCGTCTGTTGTTGGGGATGAGCTTCGTGGTGAGGTCCGGCAGAATGCCCGTACGCGAAGGATAGTAGGTGTACGGTCGTGGCGAATTCCAGCGCCAAACGACATTGACACCCCAGCGGCGTAGTTTTCCCACGAATCCCTCCACGACCAGCGTGTGCCGCTGGTCCCAGCTCAGATAGTATTCCTGATTGGGAACCTCGAAGCCCCACATGAAGTAGTTCAGCCCCTGCTGCGCGTTCCCACTGTAGCCGCGCGCGAGCATGTAGGTGTAGCTGACCTTGCCGGAGCAATAGGCACTGTAGCGCTTTTCTACCACCACCTCCAGGCCGCTGGAGCGGGCCGCAGGCAAATTCACATACTGCGTAAATCCGTCATCTTCTGCTTTGGAATCGGTGGCCAGGAAGGTCTTCGTGTCCACCAACCCGCTCATCTCCTTCTGAAAATAGGTCAGCGACAAGAGCACGTCCTGCCGCAAACTGTGCTTATAGCTGAACTCATAGGCCTTGGTGCGTTCCGGCTTCAGGTCGGGATTGCCGTACAGGAGACGAATCCCCTTCTTCAGGTCAAAGTGAAGGCCGGTGTACATGTAGTCAAAGAGAGGCACCTGGAAGAAGTAGCCAAAGTTGACGAAGAAAAACCCGGAGCTACCCACTGGGAAAGCCAGGCCGACGCGCGGCGAGAGCTGGTGCTTGATCGAGGCGGGCACCCAGGTCTTGACCTCCTGACGAAACTCCTCCTGGGTGACCGGAATCCACTCCACCACCGGGCGCTCGGCGCGGGGATTGAGCACGTCGTAGCGCACGCCGACGTTGGCGACAAAGATGCCGTTATCGATTTTGTCCTGTGCATAGAGGGCCGCCTGCCAGGGCTGGTAGCGGTAAGTGCTACTGAAATTCAAAAGCGGGCGGTCAATCAAAGGACGACCCCAGAATGTTTTCTGCGGTTCATACTTGACCAGGTCGTTGTACAAGTCAAAGTACTGCAATTCGCCCCCACATTTGACCTGGTGAATCTCCCCGAGCTGCGCGGTGAGGTCGGCCTTTGCCACATAGGTGGTCTGGCGCGCCTCCTGCCACCAGAGCCGTCTGCCGGAGATGATGAAGTAGTACCATGGTAGTTCATATTGAAATGCCTGCGACGGGTCTACCTGGCTCTTGTCCCCCTGGCCCATGCGATGGTGCACAAAATAACGGCCCAAGTTCACGGTGCAGAAAAGCCACTTTCTGGGCGTGTGGGTCAGTGTGGCGCTGAGGCGATAGGACTGCTTCCAGCGCGGGGGTAGGCCAGCAAGGTTGTAGCGCCAGCGGTATTCGTAGTCGTGCCAATCCCAGTCCGAGTAGAGAACTTGGTAGACGGTGCGCAGGTCTCGCGTCAGGTCGGCCTTCACCTTCGCTACCAGGTTGAGGTTCTTCTCTATGGGAGAGCCAAACACCGGCACCATGTCCTGCCACCAGCGCGTGTCTGACAGGCGCAGGTTGGAACTAACGAAATAGGTTGCCCGCTCCCTCTTGAGGGGACCAGAGGCCAACACCTCATACTCACGCAGGTGGTTGGATTCCTCAACGCCCAGGCGGTCGTCCAGTGCGCGCAGCCACGCCTCGAAGCGATCGCTCCCACTCTTGGTCACGACGTTGACGATGCCGGACATGGCGTTCCCATACTCGGCGTTGAACCCGCCGGTCTGCACAGTCAGTTCTACTACCGAGGCGTTGGGCAGGTCGCTACTCTGGCCACCCATCATGGCGTCCTGGATGGGCAGGCCGTCGACCAGGTAGAGCACCTCGGTGTCCCTGCCCCCGCGAATGTGCCCGTCAGCAGTCACGCCGGGCTGCAGCACGAGCAGGTCACGGAAGGAGTCCACCGGCAGGTCGTCCAACTTGGAGCCGGCCACCAGGTGCGTGCTTCCGGTCACATCCCGCTGTATGAGAGGTCGCTCGGCCGTTGCCACAACGATCTGCCCGAGGTCGAGAACTTGCGGTTCGAGCTCCACCTCAAGGGAGGTCTTCAGGTCCATGATGATGCGCACGTCGCGCACCTCGCAGGGCACATAGCCAATCATGCTCACCCGCACGGTATAGGTCCCCGCGGGCAGGTGGTAGACGAAGAAACGGCCCTCGCTGTTGGTGGCCGCGCCATAGCGCGTGCTCACGAGGACGACGTTGACCCCTGCGAGCGGCTCCTTGGTAGTCTTGTCCACCACCGTGCCAGTGAGTGTCCCTGTAGTCCCTGCAAGGAGGGAGGCTCCCGGGAGCACGAACTGCGCCGCAAGCAAGAGGCAACGCCCGCGCATCTCATCCTCCTGCTGAGGCCGGCCCTTCTGCGCACGAGTACTTCGGGGTCATGCCGTGGGGAAATAGGTAGAAGATGGTCAGTTCAAACTCGTTGCTCTCTATGGGCGGATACTCGCGGAAGAGTTGCACACTGGCCTTGGCCCTCACCACTACCGGTGGGTCGAAAGCAACGAGCGAGTCCAAGGTCACCGTGCGCAGGGTCCGGCAATAGATCCACGGCACAATCTTCTTCTCTCGCGTCTCTGGGTCGTACACGATGCGGTCCACCATTCTGCTGAGGACGATGGTCAGCTGATAGGGCTCATACCGATGGATGGATTTACCCTGGTCGTCTGTCTGGTCCCAGATGAGCTTGTTTTCTGTGAACAGCACGGTGGTGTGCCCGGGGTGGATGACCAGGCTCTCGTTGCCGGTGGTATCCGCGTAAGTGAGCGTCTTACTCCACCCGCCTCCGTCGCGTGGCCAGATGCGCAGGGTGACCTTTATCCACTTGGTTCCATCAATGGTCTCGTCGAACACGTTTTCTACCGCTATACGAAAGAAGACCTGCCATTGCCTGAAAAGTGCCATCTCCTCCGGAGGGACTTTGTCCATCTTGTAGCGGTCTTCAAAGTCCGGTGGTTGTGGGAAAGCGGTTTGGCCGAACGTGGTATGGAGGTGAGCCTTGAGCACCTCGCCCCGCGGCGGCCCTTCCGGGATCTTTTCTTCGCAGGCCAGGGCAAGCGTCACCGGCAACGTCCACACCAGCCATGTGCGCATGTTCTTCAAAAGGCGACTCCTATGGTGAACCGGTTTGTGCCCCCCAGGTCTTTGTGGTCGACAAAGGCATAATCGACTTGCAGGGCCCAACTGCTCAGACGGTAGAGCAGGCCGCCTCCCAAGCTGAGGCGGGGCGTGTCGTAGCCGTAGTGATAGCCAAGGCGGAAGGCGAGCGTCTGCCGCCACAGATATTCGGCACCGAAATTGGCTCTGATGGGTGCGTCATTCGCGTCCACCAGGTCTGCGCCGACCAGCAGCCTGTGGTCGGCGCGCGCCAGCAGTTGCCCCGCCGGGCCCACCAGCTCGCTCATCGCACCCAAGCGGATGGCGGCCGGCAAGGGCCACCTCTCCGTACGCAGCTGATACTGGCCACCACTGCCTTCGCCTGGCACAGGGGTCACATCCACCAGGAGGTCTTCTCCGTACATCTGCAGTTTCCCGCCAAAGTTCGACAGGCACACCCCTAAGGTGGTGCCGAACAATCCAGTGGCGAACTGCATGCCGCCATCGAAGGCCAGAGCATGCGCGGTCTCATTGTAGATGCCTTCTTGGACAAACTTGCCCGTGATGCCGACCGCCAAGCGGTCGGTGATGGCACGGGCGTAGCTGAGGCCCAATGCCAAGCTGCGTACGCCGTAGAATTCTCCCGTGCCGTTGGGCTCCTGCAGCGTGGTAATCTCAATATCGCCGGCGTGCAGGTAACAGGCGTGTAGTCCCAGGGCGCCATATGGGCCCAGAGGCTCTATGTAGCCCACGAAACCGTAGTTCAAATCTAGGTAAAGATCGCTATAGGAGACCTGCAACGTGCGGTGTTGGACGGCAGCGGCCCCTGCGGGGTTCCAATAGAGGCTGCTGACGTCCCCGGAAAAGGCGACAAAGGCATCCCCTAACGCCGCTGCGCGTGCTCCGGCACCCAGCTTCAGGAATTGCGCCGCCGAGGTACCGACGCGACTGATTTCCTGAGCTGCGCCGAAGCTTGCAATACCGCCCAGGACGAGGAGCAAACAGACCTTTTTCATTGCCAGTGCCCTCCTGAACAAAGAGCTTTCTTGCCAAGCCCGCGCTCGACATCACAAGCGAGGAGAACCTGGCGCGCGGAGGGGCCACCCCTACCTGACCACCGCAAACTTGCCCCGATGGCTCCTGCCCTCCGGCGTCTCCACCACATACAGGTACAACCCATACGCCACCGGCAAACCCTCCTTGTTCCGCAAATCCCACCAACAATACCCCCGCCCCACACTGTCATGATGAAGCGTCACCACATGATCACCACCCACCGTGTACACCCGCACCTCACACCGCGCCGGCACATTCACAAAACTCACCCGCCGATCCTCCGGCCCCTCTCCCATCCCGCCCCCGCCACGTACGGATTCGGCACCACCCGAATGCGCGCTAAATCCTCCCCCTCAGCCACCCGCGCCCGCATCCCCTCCGTCACCACCAAGTACCGATCCCCCACCCGAAACGGCTTGGTCGTCACTATCCGCGCCACATCCCCCACCCCAGGCGGCACGTCCTGCCCCCCCTGCGGCCTGCGCAGCACGATCGTCCAGGTGTTGACCTTTCTGTCCCCTACCTTCTCCCGGAAAGAGATGCAATCGCCACTGGTCCAGGTGGCCTTCATCGCTCCGGTCGTATCTTGGCGGGAATCGTAGAAAATGTCCCACTCCACTTTTTCGCCACTGGTAATGTTCCAGATGGTAAACGGCGCAGTCTTGCCGGTGGCATACCCCTTTTCGTGCTCGCTGCCAAATCGAATCTCATAGCTGGCGCGCGGCGGGCTACCTACGCGTCGCCCGGTGATCCTCCAGGTGCAGGGGGACCTGTCTTGGCCGTGCCAGCATCCACTGCTATCGTGCCAAACCCCTTGCGTGTCAAAACCGCACACCCATAGCCGCACTCCGTCGAACACCGGCCCCTCCTGGCAGCGCGTCTCCGGCACCTGGGCAAGCACCATTGCCCTCCGATCTTGGTCGTCCACCCAGTAACACATACTGCCCGGCCTGCTCGTGTCATCGAAGGCGATGGTGTACGTATGGCCGGTGACCAGAAATTCGTCCACCACCTCCACTAGGATCGAGCCGTTGCCCAGTGTACCCGGCAGCGGTCTGATTGCCGCCGTGGGTCCCAGGTAGTTGCTCGGCACCACCCCAGGGACCACCCTTGCTAAGTTGGAGTCTCTGTCGGGGTCTGTCCCCTTGGAGCTGTCTGACGAGCGAAATGGCGGCCAGCCCTCGGGATTGTACTGCGGATCGGACCGCACCCGCCGGTCGTAGGAGCAGACGCCGTACCAGTAGGTGACCCCGTTGGTGACGGTGGTGTCGGTCCAGGCGTGGGCGAGCCCGCTCTCGGAGCCCAGGTCGGCATGGGGATACTCGGGGTCAAGCCCGTAGTAACCGTCTCTCAGATCAAACTGCGCCATGAGGTGCCAACCGGCGCTTTGCCGCCCGTTTCTGCCCGGCTGGTGGAGCTTGGGGTCGACGGTAGTGCGGTAGATCCGGTAGCCCTCAAACTCCTGGTAGCCGAAGATCAGGTCGCGCGCCTCCTGGGCCCGGCGGTCCCAGTAGAGGGTCACCCGGCGGTCGCCCGGCACGGCAAAGACCTTGGGCGCCGGCGGCGGCCCGGAGCGCTGGTAGCCGAGCTCATAGATTCGCCGGGCTGTGCCGGCGTTGAGCTTGAGATCCTTCAGGTCCTCGCCGACGAGCACGGCAGCCACAAAGCGCAGTGTGTCCCCCCTGGCCCAGTTGAAGGGACCGCTCGAGAGCAACAACGTCGCGTCGCGGAGCTTTTCCGGGTACCTTCTGGCAATCCCCTGGGGAGAGTCAAAATGAGGATCGAGCGCGCCCGTCCTATCAGGAATGAAAAAATGGTCCCGCAGGTCTGGTGGCAAGCCAGACGTGTCACCGCTCAGCACCTTGTACTGCCAGAGATCCCTGTCCTTCCGCTTGAAGAAATCAAATGGTCTCCCGAAACGATCCAAGCCGCGACCCTGACAGAGGTGGAAGCCGCTCATGCCCGTCTTTTCCCCTTCCGCTTCATCGACGTCACCGTCACAGTCGTTGTCGATGCCGTCGGTGGGAGGAGCCGAAGGGGTGTCAAGGAGCATGACCCCGATGGAAGGAACTACCAAATCGCGCTTGCCTTCTCTGGCGCGGATCCGCTCCACCGCCTCCGGGCGCTTGTACCAATAGCCCAGATCGTAAAGCGTGCCGCTTGTGCCTATGCCCGGCTCTCTGCGGATGAAGCTCACCGCATCCCCCTCCCACGGGTTCAGAACCCACCGCACGTCGCAGATCAGCCCCACCTGCACACCGCCGTAGGAAAAGGCAGGAGTGTTGATCGGGTGGAGTTCGTAGAAAACCACATCTTCCAGGTAGCTATCGGCGCAGGCGCGGACCTGGCACTCCACCTTGGCGCCGATTCGGTAACTGCGTGCCCCGAGATACACACGTTCGGCGTAGGGATCGGTGAAACAGAAAAAAAGCTCCTGGTCCGCAGCGAATACTCCTGGGATTTTCTTGCCGGTGGTGGGGTCCTTGGCCCACGAGCCCGGCCAGCGAGGGCGGTCGTAAGGGTCCAAGGGCCAGGTGTTAGGCAGAGTGGAGGTGGCCATTATCGGCACGAGAGGCGAATCGGCATCGGGATAGAGGTCGCCGGTCAAGACCTCACCGGAGAAGTAGTTGCCCAATGCGCCTGGGCAGGGCCCCCAGTCTGGTCCAGCCTCAAACCCCTCAGGCGCAGTGGCGGAGAAGCCTTCGGCCACTGCCGGGCCCAGGCTGACGGTGTCGCCAACCTCTGGGTCGAAGACGCGCGGCGTCCACGGACCCTCGGGGATCCCGACCAAAAGATCGAGGCCATGCCAGAAACCGACGCCGTTCGGGCGAGAGGGACTTACCCCACCACTCCATCCCAGGTGGCCGTTAGGCCATTCCCTCCTTGGTACGCGCCCCACGTCAATAACCCCAAAGCAGAAATCCGGGCTCGGCGTCCACCACTGCGCACGTAACGGGACTATGGTAGGTACCACGACCAGCAGAGCCGAAAACAACCACGACCTCCTGGCCTGCTGTCTCAGTAGTTCTCTTGACATGGGCCTCCCTCGTGGGAGAAAGGGCTGCTGTCCCCGCACCCGCTTTTCGGTGGCCAGAGCCCCCGCCGTCACTGATAGTAGAGGGAAAAGTCATGCCACTCATCCTGTCCGTAGCAGAGGAAAGAGTAGAAGTCGTACATGTCGTCGTAGGCAGCTACCACATCTATCCACACCGGGTCGGTTTGGGGCTTGCGGCACCTGTCCAGGCACATGTCGTAGTAGCCGCTGCCGTCGCTCGTCAGCTGCTCACACTCTTGGCCGCCCTTGTAGGCAGTCATCAAGGCACCCGCTGCCACAAGCCAGGCATGCGCCCTGTCGCTCCAATAGTAAGGGTACCCACAGATGAATTTGGCCGCGGTAGAAGTAGCAGCAGGGCGGGACGATAGAGCAAAGGAAAGGAGCAGGAGGCTTACGCCCCTCCATGCGAGGTACAGCGGTCGCTCGCGCATAAGATCACCCCCTTCATCCCGATCTCTTCGCTCGGTTCACCAAAGATTTGGACACAGCAGCTTTGCTGTCAATTTGCGAACTCGCCGCCTTCGCGTCAAAGCCGATGTTGGCCGTGGGCGCCACCGGTCATCCCTTTAGCCGAGAGCCGGCGGCACCGTCGGAGCCCTCCTTGTGGAAGCCGCCTGTCCCCGCGGCGAAGAGTTTAGTGATTTCGTCCTGCGCAAACAGAGGCAGGGCAACAAAGCCGTCTTCTCGCCTGAGAAGGAGGCCTTTTTCCGGTGGCACCACCCGGCCGATGAGCCGGGCTTGAATGCCAGCTCGCTGCAGGCCAGATACAATACGCGCGGCGTCGCCTGGCGGTGCACCAATCAGCAAAGCCCCCGAGGCGATCGTGCCCAGCGGGTCAAGGCCATACTGGTCGCAGAGAATCTTACACTCCGGTAGGATGGGGATGCGCTGCTCGTCGATTTCCAGGCCTACCCCGGCGGCAGCAGCCAACTCGCGCAGGCCAGTGACCAGCCCGCCTTCGGTCGGGTCGTGGAGGGCGTGCACGGTGCCGGCCTGGCAAGCAATGGCAGCGTCGCGCACCACGCTGATGCCTGGCGAGAAAATCAGCTCCCGGCAGCGGGCCACTAACTCGGGTCCGAAGAGTTCAGTCAGCTCCTGGGCGCGCTCGCGGGCGATGATGGAGCCTCCTTCGATGGGCACGCCTTTGGTCAGAATGATCTGGTCCCCAGGCTGCAGACCGGCACTGGTGACAAGGCCTTCTTTCGGCACTTCGCCCAGCATTTGCCCCACCACGATGGGACGGTCGAGCCCGGCGGTGATTTCTGTGTGGCCCCCACAGAGCAAGATGTCCAGCTTCTGGCACGCCTCGGCAAGTTGGGCAAAGATGGCTTCGGCCATTTGCTCCGTCGCGCTCCCTTCGGGCAGGAGAATTGTGGCCAGAAACCAGCGCGGGCGAGCACCCATACACGCCACGTCATTGGCGTTAATCACCACCGCATAGAACCCGATCTCGTCGCTCACGAAGGTGATCGGGTCGGTCTTGGCCACCAGGCAGGTGGCGCCAAAGTCGATCACGGCGGCATCAACACCGATGGCCGGGCCCACCAGGATCCGGTCATCGCGGCCAGTATAGCGATGCAAGAGCCCGGCGAGAAGGTCTTGGGGCAGCTTGCCCACCTGTAGGAAGTGTCCGCGCGGAGCCTTCATACCTTGTCGATCCGGAACGTCACGGTGCCGCCGCCGGTGAGCTCACACGGGTCTAAGCACTGTACGTAGGCGCTCGTGCCCTCCTTGGCGAGGCCAATGGACACGGGCGACACCCCCTGAAAGAGCGCAACGTGGTAGGGCAACAATGAGGCCAAGGAGTGAAGACAGATGCTCGCCCGCTCACCAGACCTAAGAATGTAACCTTCCTCCAAAAAGAAGTCCTCACCCTCGCGATATACCGGGCAGTGGCCCTTCACGCTATGGACGGTGATGCGAAGACCTTGCTTTGCCATTGGCTGCACCTCCCGGGTAGCGGGTTAGCCGCACAACACTGACCCACCGTTCACGTTGAGGATCTCGCCCGTGATGTAGGTGGCAAGGTCAGACGCAAGGAAGACGATGGCGCCGGCGACCTCCATGGCAGTGCCAGCACGGCGCAGAGGGATGGTGGCGGAGATCTTTTCGCCCTCCTGCCGTAGGGCCTCGGCCGACATGTCCGTGTCCACCCAGCCAGGGGCCACGCAGTTGACCAAGATGTTATGGGGCGCCAGCTCAGCGGCCAACGACTTGGTGAAGCTGATGATGGCCCCTTTGGTAGCCGCGTAGTGGGAGTGAAAGGCCTCGCCGCGCTGTCCGGCGGTGGAGGAGACGTTGATGATACGGCCTCCGCCACGAGCGATCATCAGCGGCACCACCGCCCGGCAGCAGTAGAAGACGCTGTCCAGATTGACGCGCATCGTCTCCCGCCAGACCTCTTCCTCCATCTCTGCAATAGCCCCGTAGGTCCAGATGCCCGCGTTGTTGACCAACACGTCCATCGTGCCAAAGGCCTGTTGGGCTTCCTGGATCATTGCTTCCACTTGCGGGCGGTCGCTGACGTCCGCGCAGACGGCCAGCGCCTTGCCGCCTTGCGCGCGGATGCGCTCCACCACCTTGTCAGCCGCCGTTTTCTGACGGAAATAGTTGACCACCACGTGCGCGCCCGCCCGCGCAAAGAGCTCCGCGGCCGCCGCGCCAATACCCCGCGAGGCCCCGGTGATGAGAGCCACCTTCCCTGAAAGGCCAATGAGCGTTCCTTGCATGCCGTCCTCTCCTGGTCTGACCTGCCTATATGCTCCAGAATGCGAAAGCCGCCGGGCCCATGAGAGCGAAGGCGGCTCTGCGTGAAAGGCAATGACTGGCTGTGTGACGTGCGCTACTGGCCGAACTGATAGGTCTGCCGATAGACCGCCAACCCGCGCTCAGGATCGGCAAAACCGAAATCGCTCCACTGCAGCACCTTGCGCAGGACACATTCTTCGAGCTCTGGATTGTTGACGGTAGAGGAAACGATTTGCGCGTCGACCACCTCGCCGTCAGGGTTCACCCACAGCCGGATGGAGATCTCACCCCGCGTGTCCGGTCTGGTGCGAAGAACGCTCTTGTAGCAGTCTTGAATCGCGCTGTGGTGGGCGCGGATGACGCTGCTGACCTGCTCGGCAGTGCGCGTCACTCCGCGCAGCTGCTCCGCAGGCGGGCGCGCGGCGATGTTGCTCTGTACCCTCTCGAAGCTTGTCGTCCGCTCGACGGCTCGTTCGCCAACCTGCGCCAGCGGTGCCACCTCTCCCACCAATTGCGCGATGTCGTCGGCGGGCCGGGCTGCACGTCCGCCCTTCAAGTTGCCGGCCGAGGTCACCACCCTCCCACCGCGCAGACCGCCCTGTTCACCGCGAGGCACGGTCAAGCCATCGAGTTGTGTCAGCACCGTTTCCAGTTCGCGCACGTTGCCGTTCGCAGACTCAAGAACCCCTGACATGCCCGCCACATCCACAACGCCACTGCCTCCGCCACCGATCAGGCGCAACACGCCAATGGAGCGTACCGAGGTTGCACGCTCTGCGCGCGTGTCTGCCCGCCCTTCGGCGGCGGCATAGGCGCCCCTGGCCATGCTTTCCGCGGCGGGTCCTGCGGTCTCCGTTGTGGGCCGCTCAAATCCCGGAGCCACTGGAGCTTCGCGCGCGGCCAGCACCCCGGGCAGGATCTCTTCCCCTGGCGTTGGCACGGCCGGTGGGCGGAATTCCTCACGCGCCCGATACTTGACGATGAGATCAACATATGGCTTGGGGATGGCCACTTCCACCGGTCCCCTCCCCGGCATCTTCAAATGGCCCAGCCAATAGAGGATGAGCAACACGTGGAATGCGAGTGAGAGGAGGAAGATCACCGCAAAGAGGCGATCCACTCCACTGAAAAGCTTCTTGCGAAACTCCTTGGGCAGCTTGCTCAGCTCGTCGGGCATGCCCCCAGGAGCAGGGTCCCAGGGCGCCGCACCAGCCGCATATGTCCCTTTGCCGTGCTTCACGCTCTCCGTCGCCGCGAGGTAGGCGAAGCTCCAACGTCCAAAGCCGCTGTAATGTACATCACCAAGAGCAAAAAGTCAAGCATAAAGTTTTGACAAAACTGCTACCTGCTCTCGCTCCCCCCATGCCCATGGCCTTTTTCGCCTCTTGCAATTGTCCCCAGAATTCACTATCATTAAACGGACTAAAACTGGAATCCGAGGACACGCAATGGCAACAGCCTTTCCCGTAGTGAGCGAAGAGCAACTGGTGGCAATCGTCAGGGCGGCCCGCGCCTCCGGTGCCAAGATTGTCTGGACCAATGGCTGTTTCGACTTGCTCCACGCCGGCCACATCCGCTACCTACGCCAGGCCAAGGAACTGGGCGACCTGCTCATCGTCGGCCTCAATAGCGACCGCTCGGTGGCCCAGTGGAAGAGTCCAGATCGACCCTTCGTTCCCCAGGAGTACCGCCTTGAAGTGTTGGCCGCGATCCGTTACGTCGACTATGTAGTGCTCTTCGATGAGCGCTCTCCTGTGCGACTGCTGCGCTTGCTGCAGCCAGATGTGTATGTGAAAGGCGGCGACTACACCATCGACACCATCGACCAGACGGAGCGGCGCGTGGTGGAAGGCTATGGCGGTAGCATCGTCATCCTGCCAAAGGTGGAAGGGCTGTCCACTTCAGACCTGGCCAAGCGAGTGAGTGAGGTCATGCTGCGCGCCAGCCAACGCTCACGCTGAACCCTGGCCTCCAAGATCGATGGCCACCAGGCTTAGCACGTGCACAAAGTGCACCAACTGTTCAATGTCCACGCGCTCGTTAGCCACGTGGAAGGCGGTATCATCACCCGGCCCGAATCCCACTGCCGGTATACCTGCTAAGTTGAGCGTCTTGGCAAAGGTGCCTCCGCCCATGCCAATGGGCTGCGGCCGCCACCCTAAGAGCTTCTCCACGCTGCGCTGAATGGCAGCAACCAGCGCGTTGTTGGGGTCGATGGCGTGGGGCTCGCTGGCCGACTGCACCTCCACGACAAAGTCGTCGGCAATCTGCTTGGCCAGCGCCGCGAAGGCCTGGCGGACCCCCTCCACCGTCTGTCCGGGGACCACGCGCACATCGATGTAGGCAATGGACTCACCCGGCACGATGTTCGGCGCGGCGCCACCGTGCATTTCCCCCAAGTTCACCGTTGGGCTGCCTAAGACGGGATGCACCTGGTGCGGGAGTTCCAGCTTTTCCACCAGGGTTACAAAACGGGCCATCTTGTAGACGGCGTTCACTCCTCGCTCCGGGGTGGAACCATGCGCTTGCACCCCGCGTGCCACGACTCTCAGTACCAGCCGTCCCTTTTCGGCCACATCGATGCTCCGCATATTCTCCCCGATGTCCGGGATGATGGCACAGGTGGGGTGAATGAGCTTCTCCTCAAGCAAGTAGCCGATGCCAAAATCTCCTTCTGGGGCAGAGGCCTCTTCGTCGGCAAGCGCAGCGACGAGGAACTGGCCCCCCAGGGCGTCATCGCCCACGACCTGCTTCAGCACCCGCGCTGCGAGCAAAGAAGCGGCGAGGGGTCCCTTGTTGTCCAGTACGCCTCGCCCGTACAGAAAGCCGTCCCTTTCCACGGGCGTAAACGGATCGGTTTCCCAGCCGTCGCCGGGTGGGACCACATCCATGTGGCAGGCCACCAACAGTCTGCACTTGGCTTTGCTGCTTCCGACGCTGCCCACCACGTTAGTGCGCCCGCTCTCTCGCTCGTACACCTCGTATGGGATGCCCCAGCGCCCGAGCGCCTCAGTGACAATTGCTGCCACTCGGTACTCCTCTCCCCGCTGCTTCAGGTAGGGAAAGTCCGCGAGTTTCTCCGGGACAACGTTCACCGTGCGCTCGCGCACCATCCGGGAGGTGAGTTCGACAATTTCCTGCCTCACTTGCTCGTGGTGACGAGCAAAGTAGTCGTTCACCAGTTCTTGTGCGCTCATCTGTCCTCTTCTTGCCAATGGTACCACCTCACCCAGCCGCTGCGCCTCTATGCCGCGTGCCACCAGCTCTAAAGGTCTATGCCCCGCTCACAGCTGCCGCAGGCGACGTGTCCTCACTTTTCGTCTGGCGCTGTTCTTTACCTGCTCGCCACGCTCATTGCGGAAGACGTCATGGGCACACTCACTCAGCCAGGCAGGGCACGGGCAGTCCTGGGTCGCGACGGTCCGCCTCTCCTCCAGTCCCCCTGGCCGCTGCCTACTTGAGTGTGAGCAGCTTGGCAAGGTCGAGCTTCTTGCCGGTGGGCACGTCTTGCGCCACAAGCTCCACATGCCGCGCATGGAGCTCCTGGAACCATGCGCGGTCCTGCTCGTCGACGAAAAGATAGGGCGCCACCTGTTGCTTGCCCGGGCGGTGATGCATCCCGCCGACATTGACCGTGGTGAAGGGCACACCGCGATCCAGGAGCTCCAAGACCTCCCGCGGCGACTCCACCAACAGGAACAGCCGCTCGTCGTCGAAGCGATTGTCGGCCAGGCTCTGCGCAGTCTCCTGGACCGTGAGCACCTCGACGGCCACATCCTCTGTGGCGCCGCCGGTGTAAAGCTCCCGTTCCCACTGGGAGGCGGCAATCTGGTCATTGCACAGCAGGATGCGGTCGGGGTGGAGCACATTCCCCCAGCCGATGACCACCTGCCCGTGGACAAGGCGGTCGTCAATGCGCACAAGGACAAGCGGCATAAGCGGCCCTCGTTTTGCTCATTCTTGCCCTTCCGGGTAGGCCGATATGCCGCGGGCGCCATCGCGGCAGACGGCCCCCACCAGCTCAGGGAAGGGGAGCCTGTCGCGTTTGGTGAGGAACGAAAGGAGCATGGGCAGGTTCACCCCGGATATGACGCGCACATGGGGGTGGCGCTTGGCGACCTTGCAGGCGGCATTCCAGCAGCTGCCGCCACGGAGGGTGGCCATGACGAGCATCCCCTCCTGCGCCTCTGGGCTGCCCGCCATCTCCTCCAGCTTCTGCACAATGGTCTCCAGGGACAGGGGCGATATGGACAACGCATACACCCCTGGGGTGTCGCCCATGACCGACTGCGCAGCCTTGGCGAGGGCCTCGGCTACTGGGCCGTGGGTGACTAATACGCAAATAACCATGGGTCCCGCCTATTCGTAATCCTTTTCCGGAGAGTAGGGGTAACTGCTGGCGCGGCGCATGCGTTCGATGAGCCTCTGGTTGAACACCTCCGCTGTCTTGTACCCTCTGATGCGCATCAAATGGTGAAGTGCGATGACTTCGGCGACGACCGTGATGTTCTTACCCGGGATAATCGGCAGCCGCACCAGCGGGATCTCGGTGTCCAGGATGGTTGTCGTCTCCTGGTCGATGCCCACGCGTTCATAATCAGTATCTTCCGACCACTCCTGCAGGTCGACCTGGACTTCCACCCGCTTGCGCAGGCGCACGGCCCGGATGCCAAACATTTGGCGCACGTTGATGATCCCCAGGCCCCTGACCTCGGCATGGTCGCGCAGCGTCTCGTCGCTGGTGCCGATGAGCGTCCCTTTGGCAGCTCGGGTGATGTGCACCACGTCGTCGGCCACCAGTCGATGGCCGCGTTCCACCAGGTCCAGCGCCACCTCGCTCTTGCCGATGCCACTCCGACCGGTGAACAGCATCCCCACGCCAAACACATCCACCAGCGAGCCGTGGATGGTCACCTTGGGGGCGAACTTCATGTCCAGGTAGTCGCCCAACAAGTGGATAAGCGTCGTGGTGTTGTGAGGTGTGCCGAAGATACTGATCTGCCGCTTGTCCGCCACTGCCAGCAAAATTCTCGGCGGCTTGTTGTTGTCGGTGATGATGATGCAGGGGATGTCGAAGGAGAGGACCTTCTCGATAGCCTGTCGGCGCTGCGCCTCGGTGAGGGTTTCCAGGTAGGCCAGCTCAGTGTTGCCAAGGATCTGCACTCGCTGGTAGGTGAACACGTCCGTGAAACCAGTCAGAGCCAAGCCCGGGCGGTGCAGCTCGCCTTCGCTGATCACTTTGCCAAAGCTGCCCCGGTGGTTCAACAACCGGAGGTGCAGCGTCTCGTTGTTCTCTTCGAAGAGAGTTTCGACTGTCAGTTCGGCCATGGCTCATCCATCACACAATGGTAACCTTGCCCGGCAACCAATAGCAAAGGGGCTGCCCGGGCTCAGGCAGCCCCTGCTGTGGCACTACTCCGCAATCAAATCGCGAGCCCGTGTATTGTCGAAGGTGTGCAGCTTCCCTTTGTACTTCTTAAGCTGCCGCTCCAACTTGTCCACCGCAAGATTGATGGACTTGTACATGTCCTCGCTCTTCTCCCGCACGGTCAACTTGGTACCATACACATGGAGGACAATCTCCGCCACTTGTGCCTGCTTCTCCCAATCCAGGATGACATCGCAGTTGAGGATGCCATCGTAATACCGCTTGAGGCGCCTCACCTCCTTTTCCGTGTACTGCTTCAGACGATCCGACGCGTTGAAGTGCCGTGCAGTGATATTGATTCTCATAGGCTCCTCCCATGGTTTGAGATTGACGGAGGTACTGCCTTCACCATAGCCTCAAAGCGTAGCAGAACTCTACCACCAAAAGACGGCGCACGCCGGCTCACTGGCCCAGGCTCATCGCGGTCTCCCGCCCTTCTTGACTATGGGGAACCGATAGTCCCTCGGCGCAGGACACGTCGTCCGCCGTGGCCGTGTGGCCGAAGCAGCAAACCAAAGGCAAGACGCACCCCGGCCAACTTCGTCCTCGGCTCTCCATTCCTCGCTGGGCCGGTGATTGCTGCCCACCAGTGTCTACCCCTTGTCGCGCCGCTCGGCTCGCGGATGTGCCTGGCGGTAGATTCTCTTCATCCTCTCGGCCGACACATGCGTGTACACCTGCGTCGTGGACAGGCGCGAGTGCCCCAACAGCTCTTTGACCGCCAACAGGTCTGCCCCGGCGTCCAGGAGATGGGTGGCAAACGAATGGCGGAGCACATGCGGATGGCGCGCGCCGCTCTCCGACACCTGGCTTAAGTACCTCCGCACGGTGCGGGCGATGCCACTCCTGGAGTATCGTTCGCCGCAGGCGTTGAGCAAGAGCGCTGAACAGCGCGGCAGCCCCTCGCGCGCGAGTTCGTCCCGACGTCGCAGATAGTGGCGCAGCAGCTCCGCGGTGGCCGACCCAAGCGGAATCACCCGCTCTTTTGCTCCCTTGCCCATGACCTTGATGACCCCGTTGGCAAAGTCCAGGTCATCCACGTCCAAGGCGGCCAACTCGCCCAGACGTACGCCCGTGGCGTAGAAGAGTTGGAGAATGGCCCGGTCACGAAGCCCGTGCGGGCTCTCCTCCTCAGGCAATTCCAGCGCATTGAGCACCGCCTTGACGGGCAGATGTTTGGGGATCCTCTTGTCGGCGCGCGGGGCACGCAGCCCCACCGTGGGGTTGGCAGGAAGGATCTGCTGCTCCACCAGGTAGCGGAAGAAGACGCGCAACGCGGCCAGCTTGCGCCCTACACTGCGTGGACTGTAGCCTCGCCTGGCCAAGCGCCCCATGTAAGCGCGGAAAAAGCCGCGTTCTACCCGGTGCACCGTAGGGGGTGCGCCGTCCAGCATCTCGCCCACAAAGTCGCAAAACTGCACGAGATCCCCACGGTAAGCTGCCACCGAGTGCGGTGAGTAGTGCCGCACCTGCCGCAGGTAGCGCACAAATTGCATGGCGAGAGTGCGAAGGTCGTCAGTCATCAGAAGATATCGCGCTCGGCGACCTCACCAGGTCGGCCGCAAAATCCTGTTCGCACTGTGCGCAGTGGAGCACGCTTCCCTTTGCTTTTGTATACCGCTTGTAGAGCACATTGTTCCCACAAGAAGGACATGGCCCGCTTACAGGCTCCTGCCAGGAGACGAAATCACATTCAGGGTAGCGGCTACAGCCGTAGAAGGTGCGCCCGCGTCGGGACTTGCGCTCCACCACCTCACCGTCGCAGCCGGGCTTCGGGCATTTGACGCCGATCTTGAACGGCTTGGCGTTTTTGCACTTCGGGTACGCGGAACAGGCCAGAAAGCGCCCGAAACGACTGGTCTTGACCACCATCGGGCCGCCACACAGCTCACACCTCTCGGTGCTGGCTAGGCCTTCCTGTTCGAGCGCCTTGGAAAAGCGGCAACGTGGGTAATCAGAGCAGGCCATGTAGCGTCCGTGCCGCCCCCAGCGGATGACCAACTCCTTCCCACAGATCGGACAGCGCTCTTCTGTCTTCTCCTGCAGGCTCTCCCGAATCTCGACCTGCCTGCCTTCGGCTGCCGCCAGCGCCCGCCGGAAAGGCCCGTAGAAGCCCTCCACTACTTGCCGGAAGTTCTTCTTGCCCCCCTCGATGTCGTCCAGTTCCGCTTCCATGCGCGCGGTGAACTTGACCTCGAAGATGTCCGGGAAGTTGGCCACCAGGATTTTGTTGACGGTGCGGCCCAGCTCGGTGGGCACCAACTGGCGCTGTCGCTTCTCCACGTAATTGCGCTCAAGGATGGTGCTCACGATGACTGCGTAGGTGCTGGGCCTGCCAATGCCCAGACTGTCCAGTGCCTTGACCAGGCTGGCTTCTGTGTAGCGCGGCGGCGGTTTGGTAAAGTGCTGGCTCGGGGTCACGTCCAAGAGGATCACCCGCTCGCCCACTGTCAGCTCCTCGGGCACTTTGGTAGTCGGTTCGCGCTCCTGGTCTTCTTCCTCGCGGGGCGCTTCCTCGTAGGCCTGCAGAAACCCCCTGAACAAAACCTCTGAGCCGGTTGCCCGGAACAGGTACATTTCGTCGTTGCCGCTCACAATGTCCACGGTCGTCTGCAGCAGGCGAGCAGGAGCCATCTGGCTCGCCACAAATCGCTGCCAGATCAACTCGTAGAGCTGGTATTGCTCCTCACTGAGGTACTTGCGCAGCGACCGAGGGGTGCGCTTGACGGAAGTCGGCCGAATGGCCTCGTGTGCATCCTGGGCGCCCTTGCGCGCGGCAAAGTGCCGCGGCTGTGGGGCCAGGTACTCGACACCAAAGTTGCTGGCGATGAAGGTACGCGCCTCCGCCACTGCCTCATTGGCCACCCGCACCGAGTCGGTACGCATGTAGGTGATGAGGCCTACCGGCCCTCCAGGGCCAATTTCCACGCCCTCGTAAAGCTGCTGGGCAATGGCCATGATTCTCTTGGTCGAAAAGCCAAAGCGCCGTGCCGCGTCTTGCTGAAGGGTGCTGGTGGTGAACGGCGGCGCAGGTTGCCGCTGCACCTCGTTCTTGCGGATATCCTTGACCGTCCACTCCTGGCGTCGGATATTCTCCACCAGGGTGACTGCCGACTGCTCATCAGGGATGTGCGGTTTCTCGTTGGCAACCTTGGTGAGACGCGCCGTAAACGGCGCCGTGCGGCGTCCCTGAAAGGTCCCGTCAATGAGCCAATACTCCTGCGGGACGAACGCCTCGATTTCCTCCTCCCGCTCGCAGATGAGGCGCAGCGCCACCGACTGCACTCGGCCGGCGCTGAGACCGGCACAGACGGTGCGCCAAAGAATTGGCCCCACCTGGTAGCCGACGAGCCGGTCCATGACGCGTCGCGCCTTCTGTGCCTCCACCAAATTCAGATCGATGGCCCGCGGGCTCTCCAGAGCGCGCAGGACCGCGTCGCGGGTGATCTCGTTGAAGGTGATGCGCGAGATATGGGGGTTGGCTTTCTTGAGGATCTCGCCTAAATGCCAGGCAATAGCCTCGCCTTCGCGGTCCGGGTCGGTGGCCAGGACGACCTGCTCAGCTTCTGCCGCGGCCTCTTTGAGCTGCTTTACCACCTTTTGGCGATCGCGCAGAGGCCGGTATTGCGGCTCAAAGCCGTTGTCGATATCCACGCCAAGCTTGCTCTTGGGCAAATCCACCACGTGCCCAGCCGAAGGGAGCACCGTGAACTGCTCGCCCAGAAAGGCATTGATGGTCTTGGTCTTGGCAAAGGACTCGACAACTACCAGGGATTTCTTGTCACCTGCCATGCCCTGTCCGCTTCACGGGGCTCAATTGCCCATTTGCGTGTCATTGAACAGATACCCGCCGGTAAAAGAGTCGGCGTCGAACATGACGGTGGCGGCGATCTCCTTGATGTCTTCGGTATCCACGGGGCTGACGCCCATCTGCATGGCCCGCTCGATTGCTTCTTCCAGCTGCTGGTCATCGATCAGGCCGAGTTGCCGCAACTGCAAAAGGTAGCTGTAAGCTTCCGGCCTGATAACCATTTTTTCTGCGGCATGCAGCACACGGTACAGCGACATGGGAGTGCGGATGGCACTGAGGTTCTCATAGTTACAGCCCGCCTTCTCGAACAGCCAGGAGAAAGCAAGGTCGATTTCGCTCTCGGTGTAGCCCTGCTTGAGCAAGTCGCTGGACAGGCTTCGCAGGCGCTCGACCCCGAAGCCGCTGCCCCGCGCCTCGCTCATGATGTACACCAGGATTTCAACTAACCTTTCGATGGCACGTCCTTTCACAATTACGACGGAGGTGGGGGGATGCTTCACCCATTTGCAAATATACAGGAAATTCGGCCAAATACAAGAGCTTTATTGTTCCCGCTGCCTGACTCCGCAACCTTCATGCCTGCAGGTGGTCAATGCACGCCCGCTCCGCAGCACTTTTTGTACTTTTTGCCACTTCCACATGGGCAAGGGTCATTGCGACCCACCTTTGCGCCCACTCTGATCGGCTGGCGCTTGCCTGGCTCCGGCGCCCCCTCGGGCCCTGCGGGGTGACGCAAGCCCATGCCGGTGGTAGCAGCGTGAACGGCGCTTACCTGGGCCGGCATGCGGCGCACTGGCTGGGGAGGCGCCACCTGCACCTGCGCCTTGAACACCATCTCCAAGACCGCCTCGTTGGTACGCGCCAACATTTCGGAGAACATCTTGAAGGCCTCGCTCTTGTACTCGATCAGTGGGTCCTTCTGCCCGTAGGCGCGCAGGCCGATGCCCTCCTTCATCACGTCCATGGAATAGAGGTGGTCCCGCCACTGCTCGTCGATGGCACGTAGAATGGCAAAGCGCTCCAACTGGCGCATGAGGCCTCCACCCAGGGCCTTCTCCTTGGCCTCGTAGAGGGCCATCGTCTTGCCGCGGATCCTGTCGATGAGCTCCTCGCGGCTGATGCGATCGCCCTCGAACTCCTCGCGCGTCACCGTGGTCAAGAAGACGCGCCGCAAGTCCTGGTTGAGGCCGTTCCAGTTCCAGTCCTCAGGATATGGGCTCTCCGCGGCGTGTTCATCGACGCGGTCTTCGATCACCTCCTCCATCATCTCCAGGACGTCTTCGCGCAGGTTTTGGCCGCCGAGGGCATAGTTGCGGCGGTTGTAGACCACTTCGCGCTGCTGGTTCATCACGTCGTCATATTCCAGGAGGTGCTTGCGGATGTCAAAATTGTGCTCCTCCACCCGCTTTTGCGCCCGCTCGATGGACTTGGAGACCATGGGATGGGTGATGACCTCGCCTTCCTGCACCCCCAGCCGGTCCATGATGCCGGCGATGCGCTCCGAGCCGAACAGGCGCATGAGATCGTCTTCTAAGGACAAGTAGAAGCGAGAGGAGCCAGGGTCGCCTTGCCGACCCGCCCGCCCGCGCAGCTGGCGATCGATGCGCCGTGCCTCGTGCCGCTCGGTGCCCAGGATGTGCAACCCACACGGCACCTCGTTGTAGCAGTCGTACTCCTCCAGGTACGGGCACGGCTCAGACCCTGGGTCCGGGCGCACCAGCGCGCAATTAGGGTGCTTGACTACTCCGGCGCCAAGCTTGATGTCCGTGCCGCGGCCGGCCATGTTGGTGGCGATGGTGACGGCCCCCGGCTGCCCGGCACGGGCGATAATCTCCGCCTCGCGCTGGTGATGCTTTGCGTTCAGCACATTGTGCGGGATGCCCCGCCGCTTGAGCATGCGGCTCAGCGTCTCGGACACCTCCACCGAGACGGTACCCACCAGCACCGGACGACGCGCCGCATGCATGGCCGCAATCTCCTCGATGACCGCGTTGTACTTCTCCCGCTTGGTGCGGTAGATGCGGTCCTCATAGTCGATGCGGCGTACCGGCTCGTTGGTGGGGATGACCACCACGTCGAGCTTGTAGATCTCCCAAAACTCCGCAGCCTCGGTCACCGCCGTGCCGGTCATGCCCGCCAATTTGTGGTAGAGGCGGAAAAAGTTCTGCAGCGTGATGGTGGCCAGGGTCTGCGTTTCGCGCTCGATGCGCACCCCCTCCTTGGCCTCGATGGCCTGGTGCAGGCCGTCGCTGTAGCGCCGCCCCGGCATCAGCCGGCCGGTGAACTCGTCGACGATGATCACCCGGCCGTCCTCGGAGACCACGTATTCGACGTCCCGTTCGAAGAGGGAGTAGGCACGCAGTAGCTGCGAGATGTTCTGGATGCGCTCGCTCTTGATGCCGTACTCCTCCTCGAGACGCGCCCTCCGCTCCGCCTTCTCTTCCGGCGACAGCGTGGGATCGTTTTCGATCTGCCCCATGCCTTCGGCCAGGTCCGGGAGGACGAACATCTCCGGGTCGTTGGGCGACAGCGCCTGGCGCCCTTTCTCGGTGAGGTCGATCACATGGCTCTTCTCGTCGATGGAGAAGTACAGCTCCTCGTCGATCTCGTGCATGCGCTTGTCGCGCATGTGGTCGGTCTCGACCTTCTGGATGAGCCTCCTGACGCCCACTTCCTGCAGGATTTTGGCCAGCCGCTTGTTTTTCGGCGCGCCGCGCAGCGCCTGCAGCAGCTTGATGCCTGCCTCGTATTCTTGCCCCTTCTCCAGGAGCTGCTCGGCCTCGGCCACCAGGCGGTTGACCAATAGAGTCTGGCTCTTCACCAACTGCTCGACGCGGGGCTTGAGCTCGGCAAAGAGGTTGGTGGAATGTTCTACGGCGCCGGAGATGATCAATGGCGTGCGCGCCTCGTCGATGAGCACCGAGTCCACCTCGTCGACGATGGCATAGTAATGGCCGCGTTGCACCTGGTCCTCGCGGCGGATGGCCATGTTGTCGCGCAGGTAGTCGAAGCCAAATTCGTTGTTGGTGCCGTAGGTGATATCACAGTTGTAGGCGCGCCGCCGCCGCTCTGGCTCCATGTCGCTGGCGATGTAGTGTACCGTCAGGCCCAAGAACTTGTAGATTTCGCCCATCCACTCGCAGTCGCGCCTGGCCAGGTAGTCGTTGACCGTCACCAGGTGCGCCCCTTTGCCGGCCAGGGCGTTCAGGTAGAGGGGCATCGTGGCCACCAAGGTCTTGCCTTCGCCTGTGGCCATCTCCGCAATTTTGCCCTGGTGGAGCACCACGGCGCCGATGAGCTGCACGTCAAAGGGCACCATGTCCCAGGTGATGTCGTGGTCGCAGACCTTCCAGGTCTTGCCCACCAGCCGGCGGCAGGCCTCCTTGACCACCGCGTAAGCCTCGGGGAGGATCTCATCCAGCACACGCGCGATGATCTCGTTTTCTTCCTTCTCCAAGGCCGCGATTTCCTGGCGTAAGGACTCGGCGTCCACCTTGAGCACCGCTTCCTCGCCCTCCATCGCGTCGGTGGTCAGCAGGGCGCGCCGCTCATTCAGCTTGGCCCTCACCTCGGCGGTCGCTTCCTGAATGCGCCTGCGGAACTGGTTGGTCTTGTCGCGCAGTTGCTCGTCGGCGAGCTCGTGCAAGGTCTCGTAGATGGCGTTGATCTGCTGCACGATGGGCATGATGCGCGCCACATCGCGCGTGTGTTTGTCGCCAAATAGCTTTGTCAGTAGGTTCGCCATGCGAAGTTACTTCCCTGATCTGCCCGTAATGCGTCGCAGCTCTAGGTGTTGTACGCCCCTCTGCGGCAGAAGTTCAATCCGCATGGGGTGAATGGTCCAATAGGCCCCGCCCGCTCTTGACGATCATGTCACGCGCCTGCAGCTCGTTGAGCACCGCGTCCAAGATGCCGTTGACAAACTTGTCGCTCTTTTCGGTGCTGTACTTGCGGGAGATCTCGATGGCCTCATCGATGCTCACCTTGGGCGGGATGTCCTCGAAGTGCAGGAATTCGCACACAGCCATACGCAGGAGAATCTTGTCGATGACTGCCAGCCGGGCAAAATCCCAGTTGGTGGTCTTGGCGATGATGTAGGCGTCGAGCTCCTCGCGGTGTTGTAAGGTCAGGGTCACCAGGCGGTTGATGAACTCTACAAGTTGCCCGTCAACCCGGCGCATGACCAAGGGGTCAGCCAGCACCTCGGGGGCGCTGCGGCCGGTCAGCTCAGCAGCATAAAGAGCACGGAGCGCCAATTCCCGTGCCGCCCGCCGTGTGTGAACCATGACCACTACCCGTCAAAGAGCTCGAAGCTTCACTCCCTACCGCACCACCGTCCGCCAGCCGTAGCAGTCCTCGCACTCTCCATTGACGTAGGCGAAGAAGCGCTGCTGCAGACGCGCCGTGATCGGCCCGCGTTTACCACTGCCGATGGGCACGCGGTCGATGGACTTGATGGGGCTGATTTCGGCGGCGCTGCCGGTGAAAAAGACCTCGTCGGCCACATACAGCATCTCGCGCGGGATCATCATCTCGCGCACCTCGATGCCCATTTCCCGCGCGAAAACCATCACCGAGTCGCGGCTGATGCCCGGCAGAATCGAGGCTGCCAGCGGCGGGGTGTAGAGCACTCCATCCCTGACCAGGAAGATGTTCTCGCCGCTCCCTTCGCTCACATAGCCATTCACATCCAGAGCTATCCCCTCCACAAACCCGTTGCGGATGGCCTCCAACTTGATGAGTTGCGAATTGAGGTAGTTGGCCCCTGCCTTGGCCAGGGCCGGCAAGGTGTTGGGTGCCATGCGGCTCCAGCTCGACACCTGCACGTCTACCCCGACATTGATGGCCTCCTCCCCCAAATACTTGCCCCAATTCAAGGCGCCGATTGCCACCTCGATGGGGCACCCCCGCGGGTCCACCCCCAACTGCCCATAGCCGCGGAAGACGATGGGCCGCAAATATGCGGACTCTAAGCCATTCACCTTGATCACGTCCACGCAAGCCTGGTTGATCTGATCCTGCGTAAAAGGAATGTCCATGCGACAAATCTTGGCGGAATCAAACAGCCGACGCGTGTGGTCTTTGAGACGGAAAATTGCCGGCCCTTCCGGAGTCTTGTAGCAACGCACCCCCTCGAACACGCTCGAACCGTAGTGCAGAGCGTGCGACATCACATGCACAGTAGCATCTTTCCAATCGACAAACTTGCCACTGAACCAGATTTTGCCCTTCTCGTCATCTGCGTGCATGGTCACCTCCTGGTTCTGGTGAAGGCTCTTCGGTCACGTCCGGTCCGTCCACTTCTCCTTTCCATAGCAAAAAGGTGCGGCCGCTCACCGCAAGTCCTTAAGGCGCAGTTGCAACATCTGGCGCCCCATGTATTCATTCTCTTCGATCACGTAGGCGATGTCCAAATTTCCCTCCCCTGGAGCAACCCGGTAGCTGAGTTCGCCCAGGTTGAACCCTATGGCGTCGATGACGATGCCATCTTGGCGCACCTTGAGCTTGAGGTGATTGTTGCCCACGATGCGTGACTCGCCCACCACCTGCAGACCGCGCGATACAAAGACCGGGCGCATGTTCTGCGGGCCGAAAGGTGCAAACTTCTTCAGCAAGGCAAAGGTCTTGGGCGTGATGTGGCTGAGGCGGATCTCCCCGTCCACCCGCAGCTTGGGCACCAGCAAGTCGTCCTCCATCTGGGCGGCAGTCACCTCCCGCAGGCGGGCGCGCAGCCGCTCGACGTTATCCCGGCACACCGTCAGGCCGGCGGCGTACTTGTGCCCGCCGAATTCGATGAGCAGGTCTTCGCACTGCTTCAAGGCCGCGTAGATGTCGAAACCGGGGATGCTGCGCGCAGAGCCCTTGCCCACCTCGCCGTCCAGCGTCACCATGACGGTGGGACGGTAGTACCGCTCCACGATGCGACTGGCCACGATGCCGATCACGCCCGGGTGCCACCCCTCATGCGCCAGCACCAGGGCCAGGTCTCCTTGCGGGTCATAGTCGGCTTCCACCATCTGCAGGGCCTGGGCAAAAGTGTCCTCGTCAATGTTCTTGCGCGCGCGGTTCTCCGCCTCCAGGATGGCGGCGATGTTGCGCGCCTGCTGCGGCACATCGGTGGTGAGCAGGCGCACCGCGCGCAAGGCATCCCCCATGCGACCGACGGCATTGATGCGCGGGGCGATGATGAAGACCACCTGCCCGGTGCCGATCTCGTGGCCTGCCAGGCCAGCTGTCTCCAGGAGCGCTTGTAACCCCACCTTGCGCGGGCCACTATTGAGGCGCGTCAGCCCCTCAGCCACCAGGATGCGATTCTCGTCTACCAGCGGCACAACGTCCGCAGCGCTGCCGATGGCCACATAGTCCACGAACTCCTCGACCAGCGCCCGGTCGTAGTTAAGCGTGGTGAAAAGCGCCTGGAGCAGCTTGAAAGTCACCCCGACGCCGGCCAGCTCTTTGAAGGGGTAGGTGCAGTCTGACCGCTTCGGGTCCAAGACCGCCACGGCCTGGGGCAAGACGGTGCGCGGCTCATGGTGGTCACAGATAATCACGTCCAGGCCAAGCGAACTGGCCAGCTCCACTTCCTGGCAGGCCGTCACGCCGCAGTCCACCGAAACGATGAGCGTGGCGCCACCGCGATGCGCCTCCCGCACGCCCACCTCGGACAACCCATATCCTTGGCGCAGGCGATCCGGGATGTAGAAGACCACGTCGGCCCCTAATTTGCGCAGAAGGAGGTAGGTCATGGAGACCGCGGTGATGCCGTCCACGTCATAGTCGCCATAAACCAGGATGCGCTCGCGGTTGCGCAGGGCCCTAACCAACCGCTCGACCGCGCGCTCCATGTCTTTCATGAGGAAGGGGTCATGGAGGTACTCTAAGCTTGGCTCTAAGAAGCGCTGGGCCGCAGCAGGTGTGGTAATGCCCCGGTTCACCAGCAGGCGTCCGATAATCTCGGGCACATCTAAGGCGCGGGCCAACTGGCGAGCTTCTTCGTTGTGCTGAGTGCTTTCAAAGACCCATTTCTGTTCCATCAAGATGTTGCCACTCCACCTTGCGGCCAGAAAAAGTCATGGGGTCCAGAACGGATCGATAAGCCGAATTCTGTACCCGAGGCGGGTCACCCCGCCACGGGCGACGATCATCTGTCTGGGATCCGCCTCGCGGCGGACCTCTAGCGACCTACCCGGAGGTCAATCGAGACGGGCCGCCTCATCCCTCCTATTTGGTCTTGCTCCGGATGGGGCTTGCCATGCCTCCGCCGTTACCGGCGAAGCGGTGGGCTCTTACCCCACCTTTTCACCCTTGTCCCGGCAGTGCCGAGACGGTCTGTTTTCTGTGGCGCTTTCCGTTTCCGCTCCGTCGCCAGAGCGGAACCCTCGTGTTACGAGGCATCCTGCCCTGAGGAGTTCGGACTTTCCTCATCCCGCCCTACCACGGGACGCGATCGTCTGACCCGCCCTGGACCCACATCTTCTCCCTTGGCTCGCCATATCATGAGACGCCTACGGGGCTCAGTCGTTCCCCTGCCACACCAAAATGCGCCCGCAGCTTTCGCAGAGGATCAGGTCTTTCATCTGCCGGATCTCCAAGCTCCTCTGCGGCGGGATAGTCGTGAAGCACCCGCGGCAGGCGCTATTCTGCACCGGCACCACTGCCACGCCCCCCTTAGCCGCGCGAATGCGATCGTAGCGGGCCAGCACGCGCTGGTTGAGCTGCGCCACCAGCTCGGCACGCTGCGCGCTGAGGCGGGCCACCTCTTCCTCAGTCTCCTTCATGCGCGCCGCGAGCTCCGCTTGGCGCTCGGAGAGCGAAGCGTCCAGCTGCTGCAGCCGCTGTTGCAACTCGGCAATTTCCCCAGCCACTTTCTCGATTTGGTCGTCCAACTCCAAGATGGACATCTCGACGTCGTCGATCTGCTTCTCCGTTGCCTCGATCTCGGCGGTTATAGCGTCGTACTCGCGATTGGTCGTCACGCGTGAATAGAGCTGTGTCTGGTACTTCTTGAGCTGCTCCCTGAGCATTGCCAGCTTCCCCTCGGCGTGGCGCTTCTCCGTCTGCCACTGCTGCGTCTGCGTGGTGTGGGCGTTCAGTGTGGCGGCCAATTGGAGGCGCTCTCCCTCCAGCTTCTGGACCACCTGCGGCAGGTCTCCCTTGCGTGCCTCCAGTTGCTGGAGGCGGGAGTCGATTTCCTGCAAGTTGACCAAAAGCCGAAGTTCTTCGCGCACCTGGCTTCCTCCTTCTCCATGTCTGCCATTTGCACCTTCCTCGACCTCTGCCGCCGGCCATTCACAAAAAAAGTGCACCTTTTGGGGTGCACTTCACTGGTAGGTGGGGTCCAATTCCAAGAGGATCAAGGCTAAGGCGCTTCCTTTTCTGCTTCTTATGTGGCTCAACGTCTCTCTCTGAAAGAACGACACACTCAACTCACCTACGGCCTCTTGGCCACGCTCTCCCGACAGGCGTTGCAAATTTACAAAAAATCCCTTGCGCCGTCAAGCGAAATTCCGGCAGCAGTTGGAGAGGTCAGGCAAGAGGTCCCCATGGGCGTGCGCGACGCGCTCGAGCCACCGGGGAGAGTGAAAGGCCTTTTGCCTGACCTTTCTGAGGACCTCAAATGAGAGGCCCCTCACGCGAATTTGTCGACGAATGTGGGCGTCTTTCGGCGGCCGAGCCAGTGGAGTAACAGGGTAGAAAGGACCGCTCGCGATCGATACCCCCGCGCCCTCATGTGGATCGCCTTGGCACTGGCATTCATTGGCTCGACAAGGCCATTGTCTATCGGAAGCTCAAAGTAAGCCGGCACCCCATCGCGATGCCTTCTGACTAGGGAGGCGAACTCTTGCATCGGCCGGAGCTGCGACTCCATGGCCATACTGATCCAGTGCTGCAGGAACGCCGCTGCCTCAGGGCGAGTGGGCTGCTCCCGCAGAGGCGGATGCGTCTCCTGAAGCAGCCAAGCGCCGGCGGTCCGGTGATTCAATCCCGCGAAGGGTCTCGCCAAACTTTGTGTCCGGCGACAAGGAGCCCTCCGGAGCAGTCAGCTCTTCCCTGGGCTCCAAGGGACAAAGGCTCCTGCAAGCCGGACATTTGCGATGCCCGCCGGGGGTTTGCTGATAGTTTATAGGCTGACCCTTCAAGGCGCCGGTGAAGATCGCAACAAAATGATCCGCTCCGTTTTGCTATCCTCGCAATCAGCATGAAAGGTTTTGCGAGTCGGGCTCTTGCGCAGCGCCCAAGGCCTACGCGCACCTTCACGCCCTTCAAGCAGTAGCCTGGAGAACAACCTGCGTGAATTCTGGAGAGGAGCGAACATTTTCTTAAATTTTTTTCTTGACATTCATAGAAAAGATAGTTAAATTCCTGATGCCACGTAGAATGGGTGACCTGGTCTCGGAGCACGAGCAGCCGCAACTTAAGAAGATAGGGGCAAAAATAGGTGCGGTGATGTGTTCC